>NZ_LZIX01000030.1:0-1160 GCF_001666955.1 Mycobacterium sp. E735
CCGTCGCCGATGCGGTTTTGCGTGAGTTGGCCCCTCCGGCTGGGTATGACGACGATGTGGCAATGGTGATCTACCGGCACCAGCAATCTCCCCTGCGGATCGAAACCGAGGCCAGCGCAGAGCGATTGGTCGGCATCCGGCATCGATTGGCCGACTGGCTGAACAGCGCAGGCGTGCCAGAGGAATTGGCCGCCGACATCGTGCTCGTCGTCAACGAGGCGTGTACGAACTGCGTCGAACACGCGTATTCGGAGCAGCCGTCGGGCGCGATGTCCCTCGACGTCGGCCTCGCAGACGGCGAGATCCGGGCGCGGATCACCGACCGCGGCTCCTGGAAGACGCCGGCAGCGGACCCGGGCAACGGTGGCAGGGGCCTGTTGCTGATGAGGGCGCTCAGCAACGCGATGGAACTGGACTGCACACCCACCGGCACCACGGCCGACATTACGTTTCGCCTGCCCGCCGTGGGGGGGCGGGAGTGACGCCGCATCGTTTGTGGCCCCCGGATAGCGGGTAGTCGTGGGCGTGACCCGCGCATCAGTCTCAACCGAACCCGCCTTGCCGGCGGCACACGGGCCGCTGTCGACCGCCGTGCGTCGCGCCCTGACTGGCCCGCCGTCACATGACCACCTGAGCCGCATCGGCGCCTCCGTTCGCGACTCGGACCCTTACGGCCTGGATCTGCAACTGGCACTGTGCATGTGCTATGAGTTGCACTACCGTGGCTTCGCGGGCGTGGACCCCGGCTGGGAGTGGAATCCTGCGCTGCTGGCGTTACGCGGCGAACTCGAGCGCGTCTTCCTGGCCGGTGTGCGCCGCGACGTCGGAGCCATCGCGTCGGACCAAACGGCGGCCGCCGAGATGGACGCCATTTCGGTGGAACCGGTCGACGGCACCGGCCCCTCGTATTACCTGCGCGACAGCGGAAGCTGGCAGCAGATGCGCGAGTACTTCGTGCACCGGTCGGTCTATCACCTCAAGGAGGGCGACCCGCATGCGTGGGCGATTCCACGTCTGATGGGCGTCGCGAAAGCCGCTTTCGTGGCAATCGAATTCGACGAATACGGCGCCGGGCAGGGCCCCCGGCTGCATCAGCAGCTTTTCGCCGATTTGATGACGGCGGCGCACCTGGACGCCACGTACCTGGCCTACGTGGACGC
>NZ_LZIX01000031.1:0-31959 GCF_001666955.1 Mycobacterium sp. E735
GTCGAGGTGGCCCTGGTGGCCCGCGGGGTGCTGGAGGATTACGGCCTGGTCGCCTGGCCGAAGACGTCGGGGTCGCGAGGCTTTCACATCTACGCCCGGATAGCCCCGCGCTGGGAGTTCCGGCAGGTGCGGCTGGCCGCCCAGACCGTGGCCCGCGAGGTCGAGCGGCGGGTGCCCGACGCGGCGACCAGCCGCTGGTGGAAGGAGGAGCGCGAGGGGGTGTTCGTCGATTTCAACCAGAACGCCAAGGACCGCACGGTCGCGTCGGCGTACTCGGTCCGCGCGACCCCGACGTCTTCGGCCAGGCGACCAGGCCGTAATCCTCCAGCACCCCGCGGGCCACCAGGGCCACCTCGACGATCCGCCGCCAGGACACCCCGGGCATCGGATCCAGGTCGACCCGCAACTCGTCCGGGTGGTCGAGGTCGTCGGCGCGCACCGGGTGCGGGTTGAGGTCGACGCAGCCCAGGTTGACCGCCCACACCAGGCCGGCGGCGTCGTCGATGACGGCCTCGGCGGCCGACGTGCCGCGTGCGTAGTGCAGTTCGGCGACGTCGACGTAGTCGGGCCGGTTTTTCGGGGCGCGCTTCTGGAATACCGCCTCTTCCGCGATGCCCTTGACGAAACGCTTGAGGATCATCGGCCGGCCGGCCACCCCGCGCAGCGCCCCGTCGGCCACGGACAGGTAGTAGCGGACCAGGTCCAACTTGGTGAACGGCCCCTTGCCGTCGTGGGCCTCGAATACCACCCTGTCGGGATGGGTGACGGTGACCCGGCGGCCGGCCACTTCCAGTGACGCCGGACCGCTCATGTTCATCATCGTAAGTGGATGGGTACTTACCCCTCGGAATGCGACGGACGTCACATAGGGTGGATCCATGCCTAATCTGATCGGCCTGCCCGGGCAGGCGGTTGCCAAGGTCCAGCAATACCTGGAGCGCGGCTCAGCCGAATTGCACTACGTGCGCAAGATCTTCGAAGCGGGCGCCTTCCGGCTGGAGCCGCCGCAGAACTACGCCGCGATGGCCAACGACATCTACAAGTGGGGCGAGTTCGGCATGCTCCCGTCGTTGAATGCCCGGCGCCATCCCGACCGGGCCGCGTGCATCGACGAGGACGGCGAGTTCTCCTTCAAAGAGCTCGACGAGGCAGCCCACGCGGTGGCGAACGGCCTGATCGAGATGGGCGTCAAGGGCGGTGACGGCGTCGCGATCCTCGCCCGCAACACCCGCTGGTTCCTGATCGCTTACTTCGGAGCCGCCCGGGTCGGCGCCCGGATCATCCTGCTCAACAGCGAGTTCTCCGGCCCGCAGATCAAGGAGGTGTCGGAGCGCGAGGGCGCCAAGCTGATCATCTACGACGACGAGTACACCAAGGCGGTCAGCAAGGCCGAGCCGGAACTGGGCTTCCTGCGCGCGCTGGGCACCAATCCCGACGCGGACGAACCGTCGGGCAGCAAGGACGAGACGCTGGCCGACCTGATCGAGCGCAGCAGCAAAGATCCCGCGCCCAAGGCGAGCAAGCACTCGTCGATCATCATCCTGACCAGCGGCACCACCGGCACGCCGAAGGGGGCCAACCGCAGCACCCCGCCGACACTGGCGCCCATCGGGGGCATCCTGTCGCACGTGCCGTTCAAGGCCAACGAGGTGACCTCGCTGCCCGCCCCGATGTTCCATGCGCTGGGTTTTCTGCACGGCACCATCGCGATGTTCCTGGGCTCGACGCTGGTGCTGCGGCGCAAATTCAAGCCGCCGCACGTGCTCGAGGACATCGAGAAGTACAAGGTGACCGCGATGGTCGTGGTGCCGGTGATGCTGTCCCGCATCCTCGACGCGGTCGAGAAGATGGACAAGAAGCCGGACCTGTCCAGCCTGAAGATCGTGTTCATCTCCGGCTCGCAGCTGGGCGCCGAGCTGGCCAGCCGCGCGCTGAAGGACCTCGGTCCGGTCATCTACAACATGTACGGCTCGACGGAGATCGCGTTCGCGACCATCGCCGGGCCGCAGGACCTGGAGCGCAACGCCGCAACGGTCGGGCCGGTGGTCAAGGGCGTGAAGGTCAAGATCCTGGACGACAACGGCAAGGAGAGGCCGCAGGGCGAGGTCGGCCGGATCTTCGTCGGCAACGCGTTCCCGTTCGAGGGCTACACCGGCGGCGGGCACAAGCAGATCATCGACGGCCTGATGTCGTCCGGCGACGTCGGATACTTCGACGAGCACGGCCTGCTGTACGTCAGCGGCCGCGACGACGAGATGATCGTCTCCGGTGGCGAGAACGTGTTCCCCGCCGAGGTCGAGGACCTGATCAGCGGCCACCCGGAGGTGGTCGAGGCGACCGCGATCGGCGTCGAGGACAAGGAGTGGGGTCACCGCCTGCGCGCCTTCGTCGTCAAGAAGGACGGCTCCGACGTCGATGAGGACACCATCAAGCACTACGTGCGCGATCACCTGGCCCGTTACAAGGTGCCGCGTGAGGTGGTCTTCCTCGAGGAGCTGCCGCGGAACCCGACGGGCAAGATCCTCAAGCGCGAGCTGCGCGAGATGGAGGTCGACTAGCCGCGGTCAGCGGCGGTCCTTGATGGCGCGGGTGATCTGCGCCGCGAGCTTGGGGTCGACCAGGAGCTGGTCGATGAGCGCGGTGAGAACCTCCTGCCCGGTCACCCTGGCGACGCCCAGGCGGTCGGCCGCCTCCCGCTGCCAGATGTCGAGCGCGCGGTGGGTGGCCGCCGGGAGGTCGACGGTGCGGCGCGTCCGCTGAACCCGGCCCGCCTGGTTCGCCGCCGGCTGGCCGCCCATCCGCTGGGGGGCCTGCCCACCGAGTCCCATGAGGCGTTCGGTTGGCGCGGCGTCTCCCGTCGGCGCGGCCGACGGCCCGGGGCGAAACGTTCCGGCGCCGGGTCCGATGTGGCTGGGGTTGAAGTTCACTGTGGCGGTCGTCCTCCGAATGAGTGGCCAATCAGTAAATCAGCGCTCGAGTGTGTCAATACTGATTCTTCCACCGACGGCGGCGGAAGTCGCGCCGCCGGGCCGTGGGCGCGGGGCGTCGCCCCACCGCGGGCCATCCCAGCAAATTCACTTGATTAGCTGCGTAAACGATTGTTCGGGTCTGTGTGATGCGGGCCATGGGGACATCGTTGCGGGGTCGGGCAATCTGCGGTTCAGGCATTCCGCTAATACGGAACAACGCAAGCCAGTATGTCAGTATATCGCGCCTGAGCTGGAAATATGTCTGGGTAGCGACCATTCAGTACCGGTTAAAATCCTGAACTGAGAAAGTCATTAAATCCGCCCACCGTCGCCTCGATAAAACTCAGTTAAGCATTTGTTACATAATTCACAGGACATATTTCGTGTGCGGATGTTGTTTGCCGGGAAACATCTGGCTAACGTTTTCTTTGTCGGCATCAGTCTGGAAGGGAGCTCTCGCGATGACGATCTCCACGCGATCGCTGCGCGGCGCGGCCGTGGGCGCAGTCGGCGCATCGGCGGTGGCCGGCGCGCTGCTGCTGGGCCCCAGCCCCGCGGCCCAGGCTGCCCCGGCGCCATGTATCGACACCAGCTTCACCACCGCCGGCCCCCACGGTGCGCCCGGCGGTCCCGGCATCATCCCTGACCGTCCAGGCGGGGGTCATGGCGGCCATGGATGGGGTGGCCACGGATGGGGCGGGGGAGGCCACCCCGGATGGGGTTCGGGCAACCGCGGATTCTGGGCCCCCGGTCACTGGTGGAACTGGTGGTGGTGAACCACCCTCCCCGTGGTAACCGGTCAACCTCGACGTGCCGATCCACTCCAAGGTTGACCGGCCCACGGGATGGGGGGGAAACCATGCCGGCCTGACCACCCCTCAGGTCGGCATGGCCCCTCTCCGGGGCCAATGCCCAAGTGGCGGTCAGGGATCGCGAGGAAGCCCGAGCAACCGCTCGGCGATGATGTTCAGCTGCACCTCGGAGGTGCCGCCGTAGATCGTGGTGGCGCGGCTCGCCAGCAGGTATTCGCCCCATTTGCCGGGCGGTTCGCCGGGGTCTCCGATGGCGGCATCCGTGCCGAACGAGGACACCGCGAACTCGGCGTACCCCTGGCCGGTCCGCATCGACAACAGCTTGGAGATGGCCGCCGACGGCATGGCATCCCCGCCGGCCAGCGTCAACAGCGTCGAGCGCAGATTCAGCACCTTGGCGGCGTGGCCCTCGGCGATCAACTGACCGGCGCGGTGTCTGGCGACCGGGTCGAACTGTCCGTCACGAACGAACTCGACGAACTGGCCCAGGGTGGCCAGGAAGTTCGCCTCGCTGCTGCCGATCGAAACCCGTTCCGCGGTAAGGGTATTGCGGCTGACTTCCCAGCCCCGGTTCACCTCACCGAGCACGCACTCGTCGGGCACGAACACGTCGTCGATGTAGACGGTGTTGAACATCGCGTTCCCGGTGAGCTCGCGCAGCGGCTTCACCTGGACACCCTCGCTCTTCATGTCGAGCAGGAAGTAGGTGATGCCATTGTGCTTGGGGGCGCTCGGGTCCGTTCTCGCCAGCAACGCCCCCCACTGGGAGAGCTGCGCCGCCGTGGTCCATATCTTCTGGCCGGTGATCCGCCAGCCGCCGTCCGTCCTGGTCGCCTTGGTGCTCAGCCCCGCCAGGTCCGAGCCGGCGCCGGGCTCGGAGAACAGCTGGCACCAGATCATCTCGCCGCGGAAGGTCGGCGGCAGGAACCGCTGCTGTTGCTCCTCGGTCCCGAAGGCGACGATCGACGGGATGATCCAGGTCGCGATGCCCATCTGCGGGCGCTTGACCCGGCCGGTGGTGAACTCCTGGGCGATGATGATCTGCTCGACCGGACCGGCGGCGCGGCCCCACGGTTTCGGCAGATACGGCAGCGTCCATCCGCCCTCGGCGATGGCGACCTTGCGCTCGTCGCGTTCCATCGCCTTCAGCGCGCCCACTTCGGCCCGGATCTCCTCGCGCAGCTTCTCGGTGTCGGGGTCGAGGTCGATGTCGACCGCGCGCAGGCCGGTGCTCGTCGCGGTGTGCACCACCTTCTGCGGGTACTCCGACCCGCGGCCGAAGGAGGCGGCCAGGATCAATGCCCGGCGGTAGTACACGTTGGTGTCGTGCTCCCAGGTGAAGCCGATCCCGCCGTGCACCTGAATGCAATCCTGCGCGCACCGCTGGGCTGCCGCCGGGGCCAGCGTCGCCGCGACGGCGGCCGCGAACTCGACGTGGGAACCGGTGATGTCCCAGTCGTTTTCGCGCGCCTCGTCGATGGCGCGGGCGGCGTCCCATACCGCCGCGGTGGCCCGTTCGGTGTCCGCGATCATCTCCGCACACTTGTGCTTGATGGCCTGGAACTGGCCGATCGGCCTGCCGAACTGCTCGCGGATCTTGGCGTATTGCGACGCCGTGTCGGTGGCCCAACGCGCCACCCCGATCGCCTCGGCGGACAGCAGTGTGGTCATCAGCGCGTGCGCCGTGGCCATGCTCAGGTTGCGCAACGCGGCGTCGGCGCCGACCTCGACGGCGTTGGCCCGCACGTGGGCGACGGGTCGCAGCGGGTCGATGCTCTTGACGGGCTCGATCTCGAGCTCCTCGGCGCGCAGCACCACCCATTCCTCGCCACTGTCGATCGCGACCGGTAACACCAGCACGGACGCCTGCGCCGCGGCGGGCACCGCGCGGACCTCGCCGCGCAGCACCAACGTGTCGCCATGGCGGGTCGCGGTCAGCCCGCAGCAGTCCATCGCGTAGGCGGCGATCGCGGCGCCGGACGCCAGTTCGGAGAGCACCTTCGCGTCGGGGTCGTTGGCGGAGATCAGGGCACTGGCGATCGCGGAGGGCACAAAAGGTCCGGGCACCGCGCCGTAACCGAACTCGGCCAGCACGACCGCCAATTCGAGGATCCCGAAGCCCTGCCCGCCGACGGACTCGGCGAGGTGCAAACCCTGCAGGCCCTGTTCGGCCGCCGCCCGCCAGTACGGTGGCGGATTGTCGATCGGCGTTTCCATCGCCGCGTGCAACGCCTCGGATGGCGCGATGCGCGCCACCAACGACCGCACGGAATCGGCCAGGTCTTGATGCTCAGGAGTGATAGCGATCGGCATTGGTCGCCTTCCCATGCTTTCGAGTCGTGTCTCGGCCAAGCACCTTCCAAACTAACAACCGGTCGGTTGGTTGACCACAGCGGTCACCGGGTGGCGGTTCTCAGCGAAACCGCTTGGCGATCCACTTGGTGATCAGATCGGCTTGCTCGCCGCGGGCGCCCGGGGTGGTGAAGTAGTGGTCGGTGTCGACCGACGCCTGCGTCTTGTCTCCGCTGGCGAGCGCGGCGTAAATCCGTTGGGCGTCCGACGGAAAGACACCGGTGTCGGCCTCGGCGTTGATCACCAGCGCCGGGCAGGTGATCCGGGCCAGGTGCGGCTCGGCGCGAGTCTGTGCCACCCGCAGGCTCCACATGCCCAGCCAGCTGCGCAGCGTGCAGGCCGCGGCGATGCCGTGCGCGGAACGGTTCGCCTTCGCCGGGTGCCCCGCGTAACACGTGTTCGGTTGACGCCTCGTCGGCTCGATACTCGGGTCCACCATGCGGGGATCGGCCCACGTGCGCATGACGCTGAACGGGCGGTCGGAAAAACCCGCCGCGCGAACGCGTTTGAGTTCCTTCTCGGCCCAGTCGGTGATGGCATGGTTGCGCGCGGTCTGCGCGCGCCGATAGCGGTCGAGGAACTCCGGCGAATAGGGCGGTCCGTTGCGGTCGTTGAACAGGTCCAGGTCGGCGTCGGTGGCCACGGGATCGTTCTCGTCGACGACGGCGGCGTCCATCCAGGCTGTCAACACGTCGGGTCGCCCGGGATGCGCGGCGGCCGCAACGTATCCGTCCGCGGCCGGCAGCTCGGTCAGTCCCGCCGCGGGCCGCATCCCGTCCAGCGGGGTCACGTTCGGCTCCACCGCCTGCGACTGATAAGCGGCCATCAGCGATCCGCCACCCGAATTACCGAGCAGGACAACGGTTTCAACGCCTTGAACCTCGCGCAACCAGCGCACCCCGACGCCGATGTCGACCAGCGCGTGGTCCAACAGGAAACTGCTTTCGAAGCCGCGGAACCGGGTGTTCCAGCCGAGGAAACCGACCCCTCGGGTGGCCATGTAGTCGGCGAGGTAGTGCTCGGAGAAGTCGATCTGATAATGCGTGGCGATCATCGCCACCTTCGGCTTGCGGCCCACCCCGCGGTGGTACAGCCCCTGGCAAGGATGCCCACCCGCCCCGGCACGCCCTGCGGTGCGCGACGGTAGCCCGACGAATTCGCGGACAACCCCTGCGGCACCGGTGTGAGGAGTCATTTCAGCGGCCCTGTTGGCGATCGACATCTCGAAAGAAAACTGAAGCTGATGTTAGATTCAGAATCACATCTTCGCCAGGACTTCAAGCCGGGGACCGAGGGGAGCCGCGCGATGATCAAGCCGCAGAACACCAACACGGAATTCGAACTCGGCGGAATCAACCACGTCGCGCTGGTGTGCTCGGACATGGCCCGCACCGTGGACTTCTACACCAACATCCTCGGCATGCCGTTGATCAAGTCGCTGGACCTGCCCGGCGGCGCCGGCCAGCACTTCTTCTTCGACGCCGGCAACGGCGACTGCGTGGCGTTCTTCTGGTTCGCCGACGCCCCCGACCGGGTGCCGGGCATCTCGTCGCCGGGCGCCATCCCCGGCATCGGCGACATCACCAGCGCGGTGAGCACCATGAACCACCTGGCATTCCACGTGCCGGCCGAGAAGTTCGACGCCTACCGCCAGCGGCTCAAGGACAAGGGGGTGCGGGTCGGCCCGGTGCTGAACCATGACGAGAGCCCCATGCAGGTGTCCGCGACAGTGCACCCCGGGGTGTACGTCCGGTCGTTCTACTTTCAGGACCCCGACGGCATCACCCTCGAATTCGCTTGCTGGATAAAGGAATTCGATTCCAGTGATGTTCAGGCCGTGCCCAGGACCGCGGCGGACCGCCGGCCTCCGGTGGCCGCCGGTCGTCGATGACCGACGGCATCCTGACCGACGCGCAGATTGCGGCCCTGACCCCCGAGCAGCGTCGGCAGCTCATCTCCCGGCTGGAACAGCCGGTGAGCGACGTCATCGACCCCCTCTTCCTGGCCCGCGTGCGACGCATCCGGCTGAGTCTGATGGTCGGTGGTTCGGCGGTGATGATCCCCTGGGTGGGGTATCTGTCCACCACGCTGCCGGAGAACTACGTCGTGCACGACTGGCCCCTCACCTGGGTGGGCTTCGACATCCTGTTGATGACGTTCATGGTGGCGACCGCCGTTCTGGGCTTCCTGCGTCGTCAGGTGCTGATTCCGGCCGCGTTCACCACCGGGGTGCTCCTGATGTGCGACGCCTGGTTCGACCTGATGACCGCGGGCCCCAACGACCTCTGGCTGTCGGTGGCCACCGCGGTGCTGGTCGAGCTGCCGCTGGCGGCCTTCATGGTCGTCAGCGCGTTGCGGCTGATGCGCCTGACCATGGAGCGATTTTGGTTGCTGGATCCCGGGATGCGGCTGTGGGATCTGCCCCTATTGCCGTGAGGCGGTGACGGTTTGGCTTGCCGGTCCGGCGTCGGAACACAACCGAAGGGAAAGAAGACTACTGGCGAGGCGGCGCCGACACACGCCAATTGCGAATCTTCGCAAAACGGCGTAAAAGACCGTCTTCCTCGACTAATGTCCAATAGCAGCGACACAGGGGGGTGCAAGCGACGCCGTAACTTCAGCCCGACCTACGGCGTCCAAGAATCCCGACACGAAGGTTTATTTTGTGCTGCGCGGAAAGTCCGTTGCCGCACGGCTTCTCGGCTCCTCCCATGCCGCGCACAACATCGGCACCGCAGAACGGGGACTGGGGGAGATGGTCGCACTCGGAAACATCTACGAATGGCAACCGGCCCAGGGGCCGCTGACCATGTGGACGGCTTCACCTTCGGCGTGCGAAGCGGCTCGCGCCGCGCAACGAAGTGATCTGGCTCCGAGTTATCAACAGTCTCAACACCTCTGGGCCGCCTACCATGGCAGGGCGATGAACCGGGCGCTACCGCGCCTGATGATCGTATCGTGGGACATTCCCGGAACGTGTGACATCCCGGCGATGACGGCCGCGGTCAACGCGCACGTCCGCCGGCACGACACCTACCACAGTTGGTATGAATTCGATAACGGCGTCATCGTGCGCCACGCGATCGAGGACCCCGGCGTCATCGACTTCGTTCCGATGTCGTTCGGGCACAGGACGGTCGACCAAGTGCGCACCCACGTGCTGACGACGACCCCCGCAACGCTCGAATGGGATTGCTTCACCTACGGCGTCGTGCAGCACGCCGACTACTTCACGTTCTATGCGAGCGTGGACCATCTGCACATCGACGGCCTGTCGGCGGGTGTGATCTTCGTCGACATCCACCTGGCCTATCAGGAACTCGTCCAGGGCCGGCGGTCCGCAGCGCTTCCCGAGGTCAGAAGCTACCGCGACTACACCGCGCGGCAGCGCGCGAAGGTCGCCGGGCTCACCCTGTCGTCTTCGGAGATCAAGGACTGGATCGCGTTCGCGCGCGACACCGACGGCGAATGGCCCAGCTTCCCGTTGCCGCTGGGCGAGACCTGGACCAACAGCCAGGGTGACCTGGTAACCGTCGATCTGCTGGATGCGGCCGGCACGGAGGCTTTCGACGCCGTGTGCTGTGCGGCCGGCGCCCGGTTCATCGGCGGGGTCCTCGCCTGCACGGCGTTGGCGGAGCGGGAATTGACCGGCGGCGCCGTGTATCACGGGTTCACGGCCAGGGACACCCGGACGCCGGGCATCGACACCATGACGGTGGGTTGGTTCGCGAGCCTGGTCCCGGTCACGGTGCCGACCGCGGGAATTACCTTCCCCGAGGCCGCCCGGGCCGCCCAGAAGTCGTTCGACGCGGCCAAGGATCTCGCCGGTGTTCCGGTCGAGCGACTGCTGGAGTTGGGCGCACCCGACGAACTCGGCATCAAGCTGCCCACGCGTCTGCCGATGATGCTGTCCTTCCTCGACTTTCGGAAGATCCCGCTTGCCGGGTTGTGGGCGGAGACCAATTTCGGCACCTACGGCGACAGCCTGTCGCACGGCGGGATCAACATGTGGATCAACCGCCACGCCGAGAAGACGACGGTGACGATGTCCTTCCCGGACAACGCGACGGCGCGCGAGTCCGTGGATCGCTACATCGCGACGTTGGGTGAGATGTTCGCGCGCGTCGTCGACGCCACCGGAGGCCAGCCGGGCATTACCGCGCCGACCAAGAACGACGACGAGGCGGCCTAGCGATGAGCAACCTGCTGGACCTGGCCGACCAGACCCTTTTCCTGGGCGAGCGGGCGACCGCCACGACCAGTGTGTTGCAGGCGATCTGGGTGTACGACCGCCCGATCGACATCGACGGTTTGCGCGCCTTCCATCGCCACCTCGGTCGGGGCCGCTTGCGCCGCCGCATCGAACGGTCCCCGTTGCCGTTCGGCCGGCATCGCTGGGTGGCGCCCACCAGCCAGTCGGACCTCGAGATCGTCGCGACGCCCCGGCCTCGCGACGATCTCGAAGCGTGGCTGGCCGAACAGGCGGGTAAGCGGCCGGATGCCGAGCATGGCCCGGGCTGGCACCTGGGGGTGCTCCCGCTGACCGACGGCGGCGCGGCGGTGAGCCTGGTGGTGACCCACTGCCTCACCGACGGCGTCGGGCTGTGCGAGGCCTTGGCGGATGCGGCGTGCGGCCGCGACGACGCGATCGACTGGCCCGCGGCGGCATCCCGGGGACGGTGGCAGGCGCTGCGGGAGGACGCGCGCCAAAGCGCGCGGGACACAGCCCATGTGGGCCGCGCCGTGGTCGCGGCGGCACGCATGGCCCGGGCCGGCCGCGACGCGACCGCCGTTGCGCCGGCCAACAAGCGGCCCGCGCCGCCCGCCGGGCCGGACCGACCCCTCGAGCTGCCCATGGCGACCATCTTCGTGGACGCCGACGAGTGGGACGCCCGCGCAACCGCGTTGGGGGGAACCAGCAACGCGCTGCTCGCCGGATTGGCGGCCCACCTTGCACAACGCGTGGGCCGGGTCGCCGCGGACGGCACCGTCAACGTGGGGATGCCCGTCAACGAGCGCACCCCGGGCGACACCCGTGCCAACGCCGTCGTCAACGTCGACATCACGGTCGACCCCACGCCCGCGACGACCGACCTGCGCGAGATCCGCGCCGGCATCAAGGAGGCGCTGTCCCGCCACGAGGATGAGCCCGACGAACGCTGGGCCTTGTTGCCGCTGGTTCCCTTGATCCCGCAAGGTGTCATGCGGCGACTGATCGGTGTGGTCACCGGCAGTGCCGTCACCGTCGTGTCGTCCAACCTCGGGTCGATGGACCCGGCCGTCAATAGGCCGGACGGCACCGAGGCCGACCACTTCGCGATGAAGACTGTCTACCCGGGTGTGACCACCGCGACCATGTACCGCACCAACGGCGCGCTGGCGCTGCTGTCGGGCAGGGTGCACGGCCGGGTCTTCGTCTCGTTCCTGGCCTACGAGCTGGGTCGGCACAACTCCCAAGCCGAGTTAGGGCAGCACATTTCGGAGGCCCTGACCGACTTCTCGCTTACCGCCACCTCGGGTTGGGGCCGGCTGCCAACCGGGCCGATGGCCGTCTCTTAACTTCGGGCGCAACGGCCGCTCGGGCAACGACTCCTCCCCTCGAGCGCGCCCTTATATAGGCGCGCCACCGAAGCGACTGATCGGCAAACCCGGCCGCCGCATCGCCGGTCCGACTGGAGCGATGTGGGATGCTTCACAGCACCGCGCAATTGTTGCCTTCGTCGCAACCGTGCGCTACCGTCCTCAGCGGCGACACAGGGGGTGCATAGCGACGCCATAAGTTCGGGTCCCGACATCCGGGAAGCACGTCGCAAAGTATTCAGCCCAAAGGGAATTCGTGCTTGGCTAAAAGCCATGCGAAAAAGCCCGCCTGCATCCCTGCCCCCGCCAAGGCAATTCGGCATCGGAAGAACGGGGACTTAAGCAGATGGTCTCGCTCGGCAACATCAAGGAATGGCAACCGCCCCATGGCCCGGTCACCGCGTGGACGGCCTCACCGCTCACGCAGGAAGCAGCTCGCAACGCGCCACAAAGCGACTGTGCTCCGAGTTACCAGCAGGGGCAACATATTTGGGCCGCCTATCACAGTGGTGCATTGCGCAGGCAGATACCGCGATTGATGATAGTGGCCTGGGACATTCCCGGCGTATGTGACATACCAGCGATGACCGCAGTGGTCAATTCGCATGTCCGTCGCCACGACACCTACCGCAGTTGGTTCGAAATCGAGAACGGTGTAATCGTGCGTCGCGCGATCGACAACCCCGACGCCGTAGAGCTTGTGCCCATGGAGTTCGGACACATGGCCGCCGATCAAGTGCGCAACCATGTGCTGACGGCGACGCCGGGAACGCTCGAATGGGGTTGCTTCACATTCGGAGTCGTGCAGCACGAAGACTATTTCACGTTCTATGCCAGCGTCGATCACCTGCACATCGATGGCCTGTCCGCCGGTGTCATCTTCGTCGATATCCACTTGGCCTATCAGCAACTCATGCAGGGTCACCCGTCCCTCGCGCTTCCCGAGGTCGGGAGCTATCAGGACTATGCCGCGCGACAGCGTGAGAAGGCACGGAGCCTGACGCTGGACTGCCCCGAGGCAAAGGAATGGATTGCGTTCGCCCGCGATGCCGACGGTGACTGGCCGAGTTTTCCTCTCCCCCTTGGGGATACATGGTCCAGCAGCAAGGGCGACTTGTTGACCGTGGAGCTGCTGGACGCCACCGGCACGGAGACTTTCGACGCCATGTGCAGCGCCGCCGGCGCGCGATTCGTCGGCGGAGTTCTTGCCTGCACCGCTTTGGCCGAGCACGAGTTGGCCGGCGGTGAGGTGTTTCACGGGTTCACGGCCAGGGACACCCGGGCGCCCGGCATAGACACCATGACGGTGGGTTGGTTCGCCAGCCTCGTGCCGGTCACGGTGCCGACCGCCGGGACCACATTCGGCGAGGCGGCCCGAGCCGCCCAGAAGTCGTTCGATGCGGCCAAGGATCTTGCCGACGTGCCGGTTGAGCGGGTCATGGAGCTGGCTGCGGCATCGGACGATCTGGAGATAAAGCCGCCCACCCGTTTGCCGATGATGTTGTCGTTCCTCGACTTTCGCAAAATCCCACTCGCCGGCCTGTGGGCTGAGCTGAATTTCGGTACTTACGGTGACAATCTGTCCGCCGGCGGCATCAACATGTGGATCAACCGGCAGGCCGCGAATACCACGGTGACCATCTCCTTCCCGGACAACCCGGTGGCCCGCGAGTCGGTGGATCGCTACATCGCGACGCTGACCCGGGTGTTCGGGCGCGTGGCCACCGGCATCGCACAGCAGGCGGACGTCGTAGCGCCGCGAGGTGGGCCGGCGAGCACGAAAGCCCCAGGGGAAGACGACAACGAGGCGGCCTAGCGATGAGCAACGTGCTGGATCTGGCCGACCAGACCCTCTTTCTCGGTGAGCGAGCAACCGGAACCACCAGCCTCGTGCAATGTGTGTGGATCTACAACCGCGCCGTCGGCATCGACGGCCTGCAAGAGTTCCATCACCATTTGCAGCGGGGCCGGTTATGCCGCCGGATCGAACGGTCCCCGTTACCGTTTGGCCGCCATCGGTGGGTCACGCCCGGCGATCAGCCAGGCATCGAGTTCGTCGCGGTGCCCCGGCCGCGCGATGCCGTCGACTCCTGGCTGGAGGTGCAGGCGGCCAGGCGACCGGACGCCGAACGCGGGCCCGGATGGCAGCTCGCGGTGCTGCCGCTCACCGATGGGGGAGCGGCGGTGAGCCTTGTCGTCACGCATTGCCTCAGCGACGGGGTCGGGTTGTGCGAGGCGCTGGCGGACGCGGCCCAGGGACGCGACCGCGCGAACGGCTGGCCCGCCGCGGGATCGCGGCCGCGGTGGCGGGCGCTGCGCGAGGATGCATACCAAGCCGCGCGCGACGTGCCGCGGGTCGGCCGCGCCGTGGTCGCCGCGGCGCGACTGGCCGGCCGTGGCGGCGGCGGCACCGTGGCCGATGTCCGGTCACCCAACCGGCGACCGCTCACCGGGGCTGACGAAACCGTCGCTCTCCCAACGGCAACCATCTTCGTCAATGCCGACGAGTGGGACGCCCGCGCGAACGCCTTGGGGGAACCAGCAACGCGCTGCTGGCCGGGTTGGCGGCCCGCCTGGCCCAGCGGGTGGGACGGGTCGCCGCGGACGGCACGGTCACCGTCGGGATACCCGTCAACGAGCGCGGCCCGGCTGATACGCGCGCGAACGCGGTCACCAATGTCGACGTCATGGTGGGCCCCGCGCCCGTGACGGACCTGCGCGAGATCCGCGCCGCGCTAAGGCAGGCGTTGCTCCGCCATCAGGATGAGCCGGACGAGCGCTGGGCGTTGCTCCCGCTCGTTCCTCTGATCCCACGACGCGTCATGCGCCGGCTGATCGGCGTGGCCACCGGAAGCGCAACAGCCGTCGTGTCGTCCAACCTCGGTGCGGTCGACCCGGCTGCCAACCGCCCCGACGGCACGGACGCCGACTACTTCGCCATGAAGTCCCTGTACCCCGGGGTGACTGCCGCGACGATGCGCCGCACGAACGGGGTGTTGGCGTTGCTGTCGGGCAGAATGCGCGAACAGGTGTTCGTTTCGTTCCTGGGCTACGAGGCGGACGGCCAGAACTCGAATGCCGAATTGGGACAACAGATTTCGGGCGCCTTGAGCGACTTCTCGCTCACCGCGACCACGGGGTGGCCCACCGGGTGCCCGGTGTGAGAACGCCGCGTCAGGATTCCGCGCGCGCCTCGGTCGGTCGGTAGAGGTTGGGCTCGGCGAGCTCGTCGAGCAGGGCGGCCAGGTGATCGACGAGCTCTTCCGGTTCGAGTCGGACGTCGCCGGCTAGCCAGGCGCTGATGGTCTGCCCGACGCCGCCGACGACGAAGTGCGCCGCGGCCTTGATGCGGTCATTGGCAGGCACTCGCAGCGCGTCTCCGACGTGCTGGCCGGACAGCATCGCGAACAGCGCGGTGGATTCGGCGCGCTTGCGCACGATCACCGGATCGGCCAGTTGCGTGCTGAACAGCAGGCGCCCGAGGCGCGCGTCGTCGGCGATGGTGCGCACGATGTTGGCCATCCCAGCCCGCGTCTGCTCGTGCGCCGGCACGGCAGCGACTGCGGCCTGGGTGGTGGCCGCCAGCTCGGCGACCACCGAGTCGAACACGGCGGCGACGAATTCGTCTTTGTCGGCGAAGCTTTCGTAGAAATACCTGGCCGCCAGGCCGGCCTGGCGGCACACGCCGCGAACCGTGACCGCGGAGATGTTCTGCTGCTCCGCCCCGAGGAGGTCCAAGCCCGCGGCCAGCAGCCGACTCCGGCGCGTGGCCAGGCGCTGCGCGGCCTCGACGCCGCGGTACGGCCGCGCCCCCGAGGTTTCGCTCATGCGAACCATCTTGACACCAACGCGAGGCCACGACAATATCAGGAAACGCGCGTTCGCACATTCCCGGGCGGCGCCGTTGGAGGGGTTGACCATGGCACTACACGAGGCTGTTCGCGAACCGGTCCGGCACGTCGAGCGCCCCGTCGCCGATGCGCCACGGCGATCCCCCGCGCGGCGGCGCCGACGGCCGCTCGGCATCGACGAGGGGTTGATGGGAGTGGCACTGCTGGCCGGCCCGGCGAACGTGATCATGCAACTGGGGCGCCCCGGTGTCGGCTACGGCGTCATGGAGAGCCGCGTCGAAAGCGGCCGAATCGACCTGCACCCGATCAAGCGCGCCCGCACGACCTTCACGTACCTGGCGGTGGCGACCAGAGGCAGCGACGCCCAGAAGGACGCGTTCCGCCGAGCGGTGAACCGGGCACACGCGCAGGTCTACTCCACCCCCGAAAGTCCGGTGCAGTACAACGCTTTCGATCCCGACCTGCAGCTCTGGGTGGGGGCCTGCCTGTACAAGGGCGGCGTGGACATCTACCGGATGTTCATCGGCGAGCTGGAGGGCGAGGACGCCGACCGCCACTACCGCGAGGGCATGGCCCTGGCCACCACGTTGCAGGTGCCGCCGGAGATGTGGCCGCCGGACCGCGCGGCGTTCGACCGGTATTGGCAGGAGTCGCTGGCCAAGGTGCACATCGACGACGCCGTGCGGGAGTACCTGTACCCGATAGCCGCCAGTCGCATCCCGGGGCTGACGTTGCCCCACCGCCTGCAGCGCGCCTCCGACAGCTTCGCTCTGCTGATCACCACGGGTTTCTTGCCGCAGCGGTTCCGCGACGAGATGCGACTGCCCTGGGATGCCACCAGGCAACGGCGCTTCGACCGGCTGATCGGGACGCTTGCGCTGGTGAACCGGCGCTTGCCGCGGTTCATTCGGCAGTTTCCCTTCAATGTCCTGCTGGCCGACGTCGATCGCCGGATCAGGACGGGCCGCCCGTTGGTGTAGCACCGGGGCGGCCCGGCCCACCCGCCGAGTTGATAACGGAAATCATTTTCATTAAGCTCTCCTCTGCCTGGTAAGACCTCCAGCCCGAGGAGTACCCATGACGGCGCCCATCTGGATGGCCTCGCCACCGGAAGTGCACTCCGCCTCGCTCAGCAGCGGCCCCGGTCCCGCGTCGCTCCTTTCGGCGGCAGGGGCATGGTCCGAACTGAGCGCCGAATACGCCTCGGCCGCAGCACAACTCAGCGGCGTCCTGGCCGCGACGCAGGCTGCCTCGTGGGAGGGGCCCAGCGCGGAATCGTATGTGGCCGCCCATGCGCCATACCTGGCGTGGCTGACGCAAGCCGGTGCGCACAGCGCGGCGACCGCCGCCCAACACGAGACGGCCGCAGTCGCCTACACCGCGGCGCTGGCGGCCATGCCGACGCTGCCGGAACTCGCCGCCAACCACGCCGTCCACGGGGCGTTGGTGGCGACGAATTTCTTTGGCATCAATACGATCCCGATCGCGGTCAACGAGGCCGATTACGCGCGGATGTGGGTTCAAGCGGCCACCACCATGACCACCTACCAAGCGGTGTCCGCCGCGGCTGTGCAGTCCACGCCGCAAACGGACCCCGCCCCGCCGATAGTCAAATCCGATGCCTCCAGCCAAGACTCGGGCGGCGACATCCACGACCCCACGATCGACAACCCGCTCGACGACTTCATCGCCAACATCCTGAGGAACCTCGGCATCAACTGGGACCCCGCGCAGGGCACCGTCAACGGCTTGCCCTACGACGCCTATACCAACGCGGGAGACCCGCTGTTCTGGGTGGTCCGGGCGCTGGAACTGCTGGAGGATTTCCAGCAATTCGGCTATTACCTGGTGCACAATCCGGCGCTGGCGTTCCAGTACATCGTTCAACTCATGCTGTTCGACTGGCCGACGCACATCCTCGAGATCTTCACGAGCCAGCCGGAATTGCTGGCCCCCGCGGTCCTGCTCGCGGCCGCCCCCTTCGGCGCCGTCGGTGGCTTCGCCGGGTTGGCCGGCCTGGCGAGCATGGCCCCGCCCGCCGTCACGCCGGCGCCACTGCCGGCGGCCGCCCCACCGCCCAGTCCCACTCCGGCCGTCGCGGTCGCGCCGTCCACCGTCGCGCCGGCCCCGGCGCCCGCCTCCGCCCCGGCGTCCGCACCCGCTTCGACCGTGACCACCGTCGCCAGCTCCGCGCCACCCGCCCCGCCGCCACCGCACGCCGCGGGTTTCGCCCCGCCCTACGTCATCGCCCCGCCCGGCATCGGGTTCGGCTCGGGCATGGGCGCCGCGGCCAGCTCCAGCGCCAAAAGGAAAGCGCCGGAACCGGATAGCGCCACCGCCGCCGCGGCCGCCGCGGCACGCGGACAGGCCAGGGCGCGACGGCGCAAGCGGGCGACGCGGCGCGACTACGGCGACGAGTTCGCCGACATGAACGTCGGCGTCGATCCGGATTGGGGCGCCCCGGCCGGCGAGCCTTCGGCGCTCGCATCGGAGAACGGCGCGGGAAGGCTGGGGTTCGCGGGCACCGGCCGCCGCGAGGCGACCGCTGCGGCAACGGGACTGGCCACTCTGGACGGTGACGAGTTCGGCGGCGGCCCAAAGATTCCCATGCTGCCGGGGAGCTGGGACGCCGACGGCAGCGAGACGCGGTAGTGCACGTCGCGGCGGCGCTTTAGACCTTGGTGCCCTTCGGGGCGCTGACTTCATAGCTGCCCGAGTCGTCGGTGAAGGTGACCACGAACTGGTGTTTGAGGTGATCGATGGTCACCTGGCAGGTGAAGGTGCCGCCCTTGGTGACGGTCGGGTTCTGCCCGTCGTTGCAGGTGACGTCGCTGACGTCCCGGGCGCCGTAACCCGCCGGGTCGGACAGGACGTGTGCGACGCCGGACTGGACGGCGGCGACATCGAGCTGCCTGGTGACGAAGAATCCCGGCACCCAGAAACCCGCGATGGCCGCGATCGCGGCGGCCACGGCGGCCGCCGCTCCCAGATAGAGCGGCAGGTGCCCGCGGCGGGGTGTCCCGCCGGCCGCACGGAAGGTGGCCGGCGCCCAGGCGTTCGCACCGATGGGCGGCGGCGGGTAAGGCACGGGCTGCGGCCTCCACGCGACGGGCCGGCGCAGCGGTTCGGTGCGCGGCTCGTAACAGCGTCCCGGTGCAACCGGTTGGGGGTTTTGCCGTGGCGCCAGGGGCGGGTGTGGCTGCATCGAGGGGCCCTCTCTTCCGTGCCTCGCGGCGGATCGGCCCGCCACTGCTTCAACTTAACCGAAGCGGTAGTCGCGCGCAACGCTTTTAAACGGTGCGCCATGGCGTGGTCGAGCGCAGTGACGGCGTCGGGCGCAGTGCCGCTTTGAACTGCGCAGACGTGCCGGGGCTGCGACGCGGTACGGCGTGCAGGCGGGCCAGGGCTCGGCGACACCGCCGCCGCATGGTGGATTTCCCGGGACCGGTGCACGCGGGTCGGATGTAGCATGCAGCAGTGGTGCACCGAGTCCTACCGCAGCAGTGGGGCGCCTACTCGACCGAGGAGCGATCAGTGACATTCGACCAACCGACGACCGCGCTCACCGTGCGGGTCGGCCAGGCGACGCGCACCCTGGCGCCCGCGGCCGGCGTCGCCGTCATCGGGCGCGACGCCGGGACCACGGTAGCGGTGGACGACGAGCGGATCTCGCGGTCACACGTTCGGCTCGAGCCGCACCGCGACGGCTGGCAGGCCTTCGACACCAGCACCAACGGGATGTTCGTCGACGGGATACGTCGCAGCTCGGTACTGATCACCGGGCCCATCACGATCTGTCTCGGCGCCCCCGACGGGGTCCCGGTGACCCTGACCCCGCAGCACCAATCGGACGCGCCACCAGAGGAATCGACCCAAATCATGCGCCCGTTCGAGGCCGAGGACGAGCAGTGGTGGGACAACGAAAGCGACCCCGGCGTCGTGCGCGCGGGCAACGCGGTCGCAGAGCGGCGTCAGCAGCTGGGGATTTCCCAGCGCAGCCTGGACCGCGACGGAATCATCAACGCGGGCGCCCTGATCAATTTCGAGAAGGGTCGCAGCTGGCCGCGCCGCGCCACGCTGGAGAAGCTCGAGCGGGTGCTGGACTGGCCCACCGGCCACATCACCCGAATCCGCCGCGGCGCGACTGCGCCGCCGACCGGTGGTCCCATCAGGACCGGCGGGCCGGTCGCGGGTGCCCTCGAGGAGGCCACCGAGTCGTTCACCGACTCCGTCCAGGCGCCGCTGATGGCCGAGACGGTCGAACTGGCCATGCACACCCTGCACACCGCCATCTCCGAGTTGCCCGAGCCCACCGATCCCGACTTCACCCCCAAGGCCACGAAGACCCTGGCCGACCTGCGCAGACTGGAGCGGCTGGCATCGAGCGCCGCGCGCAACGCCAAGGGCAGCCCGTCGGTCATCCTGGCGTTGAGCGGCGTGCGGCGCAGTTACAACGACTTGATGATGCGCGCGGCGCGTTCACCGGGGGCCACCCTCGGCCAGCGGCTCTACGGCGCCCGCCACCGCGCGGAGTTGAACCTCGAGGAGGCGGCCAACGGCGCCGGCCTGCCGGTGTCCGTCCTCGAAGACGCCGAGGCGGAGCGCTCCATCGCGCCGGAGGCCGCACGGGCCATCGAGAACCTCATCGCCCAGCTGACGATCAGTTAACGCGGCGGTCCGGCGATCCAGGGCGGTGTGGCGGGCGCGGTGTACGCCCGCGCGGCGGCCTGGCGCCGCAAATGCTTTCGCGCATTGTGGTTTTCGAGTAGGGCCACCCAATTCCAGACCAGCACGGAGGCCAAACTCCACCACCCGGCCAGCAGGTTGTGGAGCAGGGCGTTGTCCAGTGCGGCCTCGCATTGGGCGAGCGTCCCGGTGACCGTGTAGGCCTGGTTGAACATCAGAATGACGGCGCCGGTGTGTTTCCTGACCCGCACGGCGAAGAGCGGTTCCGCGCCCCTTGGCGGCGGCGGATAGCCGGGCGGCGGGGCGTGATGCGCCGACGGGTAGGGATGCGCCGGCGGGTGGGGATGCGCGGGCGGGTATTGATGCGGCTGGGGGTAGCCGTAAGCGTGCCGGTGGCCTCGGTGCGGCGCGGACATGATTCCTCCGTAGTGGGTAAGGGTTCGGGTGGGCGACGGGCGAGTCACGCTTGCGAGATCACGGCCGTGGTTTTCGAGACGATGTCGGTCGCTTGGGTGGTGGTGTCGAACCCGCACCACAGGGTGTCGACGATGACGTTGTTGACCAGCCCGATGGCCCGCTGGCAGGTGGGCCCGCGGCCGCTGGGTTGGGTTTGAAGGATGGCCAACGTGGAGTCGCTGGCCTGCAGCTCGCCGAGCTCCCAAACGGTGGGGGCGTGCCCGGGGGCCGTGACGATGATGGAGCGGTTGGCGCAGCCGGACCAGCGCGCTTTGGATTGGCCGAAGAATTGCCGGGCCGAATCGGCGTCACGGAAACCGATCAGGACTTGCATGAGCGCGTGCTCGCGCACGGCGGGTGTGGCGTCGTCGAGTATCTGCCCCTGCACCGCCGTCCAGTTGCTGCCTTTGTACGCGGTGGCTTCGGCGGGCGAGTAGGTATCGACGCAGGCGGGGTTGGACAGCATCTCCTCGTCGTGCCACATCCGCGAGACCGGCTTACGCACCGTCATGCCGGTGGTGTGCGCGATCGTGTTCACGTCGTCCTCCTTGAGCAGCAGGTCGGCGAGGTGCTGGGGCAGGATCGCCGGCGGTTGCCAGCGGCCCAGGTCCGCGGCGGCCGCCGGGCGCCCGCTGGTGGTCGCGGTGCACCCCGTCAGCAGCAGGGCCAGGCCGACGGTGGCAACCAGCGCCCAGCGCACGGCGGGTGCCAGGTGCGGTCCGCGCCTCGCGGTGCCCGACCCGGGTGCGCCGCTCGACGGTTTGGCGTGGTGTTGCAGCGATGCAGCGCTCATGGGGTCCTCCTGCCAGGTCGTCCGGTCATGGTGGAACGCTAGCAATAAAAACGGAGCGGTGCAACGTTTCAAAACATTGCGCACCGCAGAACGCTGTGTTTCAATTCGGAGCAATGCGGCGGAGGCGCCGCACACGACAACCCGTTCCGAAGGACCGCACATGCCCAACCACCCGCACCCGCCGATGACCCACCCGACACCGCCGAACCCGGAGCAGGTCACCGCGGTCTTGCCGCGCCGGCCATTCGCGATGGCGGGCCCTCCGCCGAGACCGCCCCTGCTGCCGGGGGCGCCCGCCTGGGGACCCTCGCCCGGATACCCGCCGGCGTTCGTCCCCGCGCCTTCGCGGCGCTGGCCCACCTGGGCGCAGATCGCGGTGGGGGCCGCGGTCGTGGTCACCCTGGGGGCCGCGGGCCTGGCGATCAACGTCGCAGCCAGCCCCGACGACACGGCGAGCTCGACGGTCCTGCCGGCGCCGAAGACTTCCGCGGCGCCGGTCAGCCCGGGCCCGGCACCGGAGGCGCCCACGGTGCCGTTGTCGGCGCTGCCCGGCCTGTTGCTGGACGTCGCGATGATCAACAGCATCGAGGGCGCCACCGATATCGCGCCCGCACCCGACTCGGGCAACGACCACACCGCCTACAGCGGCCTGACGACCGACCGGCCCGAATGCGGTGAGATCCAGGCGCCCGCACTCGAGTCGGAACTCGACGGCAGCGGCTGGATCGGTGTTCGGACCCAGTCGCTGCAGGACCGCGACGGCGCCCGGCACCTCAACCACAGCGCCGCGATCTACTTCGGCACCGCGAAAGCGGCCAACGACTTTGCCGCCAAGCAGGCGCAGGCGTGGCCGAGATGCAACGGCGCCAGCCTGCACCTGACCACCCGCCGGGAGCCGACCAGCGTCTGGACAGCGGGCACCGCCACCAACCGTGACGGAATGCTGAGCATCACCAACACCCAGGAGGGCGCCGGAGGCTGGCAGTGCCAGCGAGCCCTGGCGGCGCGCAACAACATCGTCATCGACGTGCGCAGCTGCGGCGAGAACCGCACCGATCAAGCGATCACGATCGCCACGCGGATGGCCGAGCGCGTCACCACCGGCTGACCGCCGAACTCATCGCGAAGGAGGGATGATGATCAGCCCTGGCAAAATCGGCGAACGAATCTGATGCGCTGGTGGTAGCGACTACCATTCTGCTGGTCTGGTCGGGATCGCCGCGGGTGGCCTGCAGTGGGCGCCGAAACGAGGGGACAGGGATGGGGGATCGGCACGCGCCGCGTAACCGCTCCCCGCGGATCGGCCAGCTGCACCGCACTGCCGCCCGGGCCGACGCAGGGGCCGAATGGTGCCGAATCCGCGAGGACCAGAAACGGATTCGCGCCCGGCTGCGATCGCCGGCGTTGCTGATCGTCACGCTCGCCGCGGTGACCGCACTGGGCGTCGGCTGCTCGACCGTGGTCACCGGCAACGCCGTCAAGTCGGGCGGCCCCGCGCCACCGGCGGCCAACGTGGCGCTGCTCGATCCCGGCAACTATCCGCGCCGACCGCGCCCGCCGCTGGGCACCGTTGCCGACGACGCGGCCGGGCGCCGGACCGA
This sequence comes from Mycobacterium sp. E735, assembly GCF_001666955.1. Taxonomy (NCBI): domain Bacteria; kingdom Bacillati; phylum Actinomycetota; class Actinomycetes; order Mycobacteriales; family Mycobacteriaceae; genus Mycobacterium; species Mycobacterium sp. E735. Next base: position 23,101 of record NZ_LZIX01000031.1, read on the forward strand.
AGCCCAGCGGATGGCGGACATGGTGGCAGGCCCGTGGCAGGTCGACGGGACGTTGATCAGCCCGCTGAGCGCCGAAATCGCCCCCACCACAGCACTTCCCGAGGCGGGACGGCTCTCGGCGCTGGTGCGCGGTGACTCGATCGCCGCGATCGCCGCGGCGCATCACTTCGTGGCAGGCTTCGTCAGTGGGCGCGTCACCCCGCCACCGCCACGCGGCCAGCCCCCGACCGACAAACCCAAGATCCTCGACAACGGTGTCTTCCGATTCCCCGGCGCACAGGACGCCAGCGACGCCGCCGCTGCCATGGCCGCCGCCGACCTGGCCACCATCCGGCCGGGCAACATCCCCGCCACCCGGCTGCCGATCCCGCGCTACCCCGACACGGTGGCGAACGTGGCGCCGTTGTCGGGCGGCTTCGAAGCCGAAGCGTTCACCGCGCACGGCCCCTACGTGTTCTTCCAGTTCGCCGGCTCCAAAGAGAGCGCCGGCGCGGCCGCCGACCTGATCGCCAAAACCCTTGACCTGCAAGGCCCGATGGCCGACCACTTCCAGGCCACCCCGGTGGACCAGCTGGCCGCCCTGCCCGCCGACCCGACCGGACTGCTGGCCCGCACCGTGCCCGCCACCGACCCCGGCGCCAACCAGGCCACGGTCTATCCACCGCACGGCGCGCTGCATTTCCGGCCCGACCCCGTGGCCACCGAGGCGATGTTCGCCGACGCCGGCATCGGTCACGTCGCCGCCGACCGCACCACCGTCTACGAGGCCGTCGACACCACCGGCGCCCAGCGGGCCGCCGACGGGCTCGCCCGCATCGACGTTCCCTTCCTGGGCTACCGCTCCGCCCCCGGCGTCAACGGGCTGCCCTCGGCGCGCTGCTTCGACCGCGGGCCCGATACTTCCGAGTTGGGCTCGGTGCGCTTCCTGTGCCTCGGCACCGCCGACCGCTACGCGTTCAAAGTCACTGCCGCCCAAGAGGTAGAGGCGCACCAGATCGTCGCGGCCCAATACCTGATGCTGACGGCGCCATGACGAGCCTTACCCGCCCGTTGGCCCTCGCCGTCGCGGTCGCGGCGCTGACGGTCGCGTGCAGTTCGACCGTCGCGGGAACCGCCGTCAGGGCCCCGGGGACGGACGGTTCCGACGGCGTCGACCTCGCCCTGCTCGACGCCGGGAACTTCCCCACCACCCCGCGCGACCCCCTGGGCACGGCCGGCGACGCGCTGCGGGGCGGCTGGGCCGAAGGACGCCGCCTGGCCGGCGCCGTCGTCGGTCCCTGGGAGGTCGACCGTGACCTGACGGCTTACGCCCAAATCGATTCCGGCGTGGTCAAAGACACCGACGGGGTGAACGCGCTGCTGGGCATCCCGATGGGCGACGCGCTGCGGGGCCATAACCTGGTGGCCGGGTTTTCCAGCTCACGGCATACCGACAAGGGCCCCTACAAGGGTCTGCTCAACATTGTGTTGGAGCTGGCCAGCCCCGCCGACGCGATCGCCGCGGCCGCCGACATGGCCGCCAAGGGCACCACCCTGACGATGCCATTTGACAGTAAACCGCTTCCCACACAGCCCTTTTCGATTCCACGTTATCCGGGGACGGCCGCACTGACTTTCCGCTGGACCGCACAGTACCCCGCCCCGGGCGGCCCACGCTTCTCGGTGACCGCCCTGAGCGCCCACGGCCAATACCTCCTCGCCCAAACGGCGACGTCGGACGACACGGCCGACGTCGCAGCGCAATTCATCGCCACCACCCTGGATCTGCAGCAGCCCCTAATCGATGCCTTCAAGCCCACTCCGCCGGATCGGATGGCTCAGCTGCCGTTGGATCCCGACGGGTTGATGGCGCGCACCGTGCCGCCCCGACAGGAGAACGAGTCGATCAACGACGGCATCTATGACGCGCACGGAGCGTTACACCTGGAGGCCGATGACCCGGTGCACCTACAGGCATTGTTCAAGTCCGCCAACGTACAAGAGGTTGCCTACGTGCTGGAAACGAGGGTCTATCAGACCCCGGACGCCGGGGCGGCGGCGCGCATCGTCGCCGACATGTCCGGCCCACACCAAGTCGGCGGGATAAGCGGGATGCCCAAGGCGAGATGCTTCAATGAGGCGTTGGGCTACTGGTGCGTGGCGCGCGCGGATCGCTACGCCTACGAGATGCAGAACGAGCAGGAGAACGCGCTGCACCAGATGATGGCCGCCCAATACCGCTTGCTCACCGGGAAATGAGCGCCTGATGCCTCTCGCCGTCGGAACGGTCATCGCCGGGTACCGTATCGAAGGTGTGCTCGGTTCCGGGGGGATGGGCACGGTGTACCTGGCCCGCCACCCGACACTGCCCCGCAGCGACGCGTTGAAGATCCTGTCCGCCGAGCTTTCCGTGGACCACCAGTTCAGGGTCCGCTTCACCCGCGAGGCCGACCTGGCCGCCACCTTAAACCATCCGAACATCGTGCGCGTGTACAACCGCGGCGAAACCGACGACGGGCACCTGTGGATCGCCATGGAGTACGTCGAGGGAACCGCGGCCAACGACCTGGACCGCGCCAACCTCACCCCGGCCCGCATCGTGCGCATCGTCACCGACGTCGCCGCCGCACTCGACTACGCGCACTCCCGGCGGGTGCTGCACCGCGACATCAAACCCGGAAACTTCCTGGTAGCAGCGCCGGGCAGCGACCACGAACGAGTCTTGTTGGCCGACTTCGGGATTGCGCGCGCCCTCGACGACGCCACCACGCTGACCGCCACGGGCTCGATGGTCGGCACCGCCGCCTATGCCGCCCCGGAGACGATCGAGGGCCGGGCGGCCGACCCCCGCAGCGACATCTACTCGTTGGGGTGCGCCCTGTTCAGGCTGCTGACCAGCCGCACCCCCTACGAGGACAACTCGTTGTCGGCGATGTTGGCCGGACACCTGATGCGGCCCGTTCCGCACCCCACCGACGTCAACCCCGCCCTGCCCCGCGAGATCGACGACGTGATCGCCCGGGCGCTGGCCAAGGACCCCGCCGAGCGCTTCCAGACCGCCGGCGCACTGGCGGCTGCCACCGCCGCAGCGTTGACCGGCACCCCGGCGACGCGTCCCGGCCCCACCGGGCCACCGGCAAGCAACGCGATCAATCCAACCAGCAACGCGACCAATCCAACGGTGACGTATCCGCCAACCGTGCCCCCCGGGCTGGCATCGGCGCCCGGGTGGCCCGCGTACGACCCCCGCGGGGCGGCCGGGCCCCCGCACCACGCCGCGCCCCAACAGTTCGCGGGCATGCCCCCGTCGTTAGGCGGGCCCCACATCTCACCGAAAGCCAAGCGGCGCAAACGGACTCGTCTCGTCGTGGCCGCGATCGTTCTTGTCGCGGCGCTGGCCGCCGCCACCGTCGTGGGCATCCATCTGTTCGGCGGCAGCGGCGGTGGCCTGGGCCCCTATGAACCGCAAACGCTCGCAACCAAATTCGGCACCGTCAAGATCCAACACCGCCCGATGGCCGTCGCCGCGCTGGGGCCCGGCGATCCCGATGCCGTCCTGTCGCTGGGCGCTCAGCCCGTCCTGATGAACGCGGCCAACGCCACCGTTCCGAATTGGCTGCAACCACTGGTGCACTCATCCCCGCCGGTCTTCGCCGCAGCCGACACCGCGGCGATCGCCGCCGCCAAGCCCGACCTGATCATCGACACCGGTGACATCGACCAACCCACCTATAACGCGCTGTCGGCCATCGCGCCCACTCTCGCCCAGCCCGCCGACAACACCGGAGACTGGACCTGGCAGGCGCAGCTGAATTGGATCGCCACCGCCCTCGGCCGCACGGGCACGGCCAAAACCCTTATCGACAAGGCGCAATCCGAACAGAACACCATCCGCTCCGAGCACGGTGCCTTTTCCGGGAAGTCCATCGTGGTGGTCAACTACACCGGCACCGCCACGACGGCCGCCGTGACCCCCTCTCCGCCGAGCGGCTACCTGGAGAGCATCGGCTTCACCTACAACGCCTATTACAAGCGCAGCCCCGGCGGTCCGGCGCAAGTCCCGTTCGACATCAACGACACTGACTACCTCTCCCAGCGCAGCGACGTCATGTTGCTGCTGCGCACCGACCCGGCTGCCGGCGGCGGGGGATACGCCGGCCTGCCCGCCAGATACAGCAGTTTCGGTGGCACCCTGGTCATCATCGACGACCCCGCCACCATCGTCGCCCTCAACTCCGGCGGCCCGGCCGCCACCACTTATCTCAACAGCGCGCTGGTCACCAAGCTCGCCAACCAGATCCACTGACGATGCCGCTCAACGAGCCGCATCGATGGTTCAAGACCGTTGCCGTCGCTGCGGCGATCGCCTCGCTCCTCGTCACGTCGCAACCGCAGGCAGAGAGGACCGGCCGCCGCCGAACCGCTCGGTGTATGCCCCGTGCCCACCCTCGTCGTCACGGATCCGCACGCGGTGATGTGCTGTGCGCTGTGCCCCGTCACCTGTGCGCGATGCGGGGCTGCGATGTGAGGAGGGAGTCGAACCCCCTGCACTGCCCTTCGTGCGCCAGGAGAGACCGGACTTGGCCCGCCGGCCAGGGCTCGTGCGCGCCTCCGCGACGCCTACCTGCTATACCCCGGCTCCCTTACTCCAACAGGTCTACCTCCCAGTTCGATCGCTGGATCCGCACGTCGAGCTCGCGAAGCTCGCGGGCCACCTGATCAGCCTGGGCGCGCACATCGGCAACGGTCAAGGCGGACAACATCTTTAGCTCGGACCGCAGTTGACGAGAGTAGCCCTGCTGGGAGCTCCCGGCAGCAGCGTCCGCTGCGCTTTTGAGGACATGGTGACGCCAGCGCAGAGCGTCGCGGCGCGCCAACGCGTCGGTCAGCGTGCCGTCCGCGCCGATCGTCGTCGCCGCGTTCGTGCGATTGATCCGCCGGATCAAGACCTCGTACTCGCCCAGCACGCCCTCGACCTCGGCGAGCAACGCCGCCGCGTCTTCGGCGGGTTCTTCGCCCTCCTGATAGCGGGCACTGCTCACGATGCGTGTGCGCAACTGTTCGATACGCCGCAGCGCATCGGCCCGCAATGACAACGCCTCGGCCAACTTCACAATGTTCCCCCTCCGGTGGGCGGCGCAACCGCCTAACCAGGATAGGTCCGAGAAAGGCTGCTCAGCTGCCTCCGCCGACCCCGCGGCCGGCCACTGACCGGCCGCCGGTCGCCGACCGCCGGTACTGTCGAATTCGTGCGTAGTGAAGGCGATACCTGGGACATCACAACAAGTGTCGGTTCGACGGCCTTATTCGTGGCGACCGCCCGAGCGCTCGAGGCGCAGAAGCCGGACCCGCTGGCCGTCGACCCTTATGCGGAGCTGTTCTGCCGCGCCGTGGGCGGGTGGGCGGCCGACGTGCTCGACGGCAAGCTCCCCGACCACCAGCTGAAGACTCCGGACTGGGGCGCGCATTTCGTCGACTTCCAGGGCGCCCGCACCAAATACTTCGACGAGTACTTCCGCCGCGCCGCCGGCGCGGGCGTGCGCCAGGTGGTCATCCTGGCGGCCGGACTGGACTCGCGCGCCTACCGGCTGGACTGGCCCGCCGGGACGGCGATCTTCGAGCTGGACCAACCGCAGGTCCTCGACTTCAAGCGTGAGGTGCTCTCCGGGCACGGCGCCCAACCCAAGGCCGAGCGGCGCGAGATCGCGGTGGACCTGCGCGACGACTGGCCGCAGGCCCTGCGCGACAGCGGCTTTGATCCCGCCAGGCCGTCGGCGTGGATAGCCGAAGGCTTGCTCATCTACCTCCCGGCCGCCGCGGAGGAGCAGCTGTTCACCGGCATCGACAACCTGGCCGCCGCCGGCAGCCACGTCGCGGTCGAGGACGGCGCGCCGCTCGACCAGGACGACTTCGAGGCCAAACGCGAGGCGGAACGCGCCGACGGTGCCGAGCGTCCGTTCTATCAGTTGGTCTACAACGAGCGGATCGCACCGGCCACGGAGTGGTTCGGTGACCGGGGCTGGACCGCCGTCGGCACCCCGCTTGCCGAGTTCCTGGCCCAGAACGGCAGGCCGGTGCCCGGGCCCGACACGGATGCCGGGTCGATGGTCTCGCGTAACACGCTGGTGAGCGCCGTCAAGGGCTGACCCGACCCCCGGGCTTTTCATGTGTTCTCGATGAGTTGATCCCGCGCGGGAACTTTCGCGTGCCCGCCCCCGACTAATACCGGGCTGATCGGTGTGCCGCCCAACAGCCCGGGCGGCACGGTCTCAGCCCGGCGAGGAGTCGCGGGATGACCGCACCGGTGTGGATGGCGCTGCCCCCGGAGGTCCATTCGGCCCAGCTGAGCAGTGGCCCCGGCCCGGCCGGCCTACTGGCCGCCGCGGCCGCGTGGAGTTCACTGAGCACCACGTACGCCTCGACGGCGGACGAGCTCTCCGCGACCCTGGCCGCCGCGCAGGCCGGCGCCTGGGAGGGACCCACCGCCGAGCAGTACGCGGCCGCCCACGCGCCCTACCTCGCCTGGTTGATGGGGGCCAGCGCCATCAGTGCGGCGACCGCCGCCCGCCACGAGACCGCGGCGACGGCCTACACCGTGGCGCTGGCCGCGATGCCGACGCTGCCCGAGTTGGCGGCCAACCACACCGTTCACGGCGTGTTGGTGGCGACGAACTTCTTCGGCATCAACACCATCCCGATCGCGGTCAACGAGGCCGACTACGCGCGGATGTGGGTCCAGGCGGCCACCACGATGTCCACCTACCAGGCGGTCTCCACCGCCGCGGTGGCTTCGGCGCCGCAAACGGGGCCCGCGCCACAAATCGTGCAGGCCGCCGACAGCGGCCAAGACAGTGACGACGACGGAATCATCGACAACGACGGCGGCAACCCGTACCAGCTCAGCTGGTGGATCAACCGATTCACGGAGGTTTTCCAGACCATAGCCAGAGATTTGGCGGAGTTTCGCACGGACCCGGCCGACGCCTTAGAGGATCTGCTACAAGACATTTTCGGGCCCGCCGGACTCATCGCTGACGAGTTCACCCACGTGGGCGAGGCCCTTCAGGCGTTCCCACAGCTCGCCGCCGTGCCGTTCATCGTGCCGGGTGGATTTGCGGGGGGCATAGCCGGCTTGAGTCTGATGGCCGGAATCCAGCCTGCCCCAGTTCCCGTCGCTGCGCCGGCTCCGATGGCGCCGGCACCCGATGCGCCAGTCGTCAGCCGCGCTCCGGTTGTAGCGAGCGCTGCCCCGGCCACGGCGCCGGCACCGTCTTCGCCCCCGACCTCGGCCCCGGCACCCGCGCCGGCCTCGGCGCCGGCACCCGCGGCCCCACCGTCGCCACCCCCCGCCGGCGTCGAAGGCGCCGCGTTCCCATACCTGGTCGGCGGGCCGACCGCGGGTTTCGGTTCGGGAACCAGTGCCGGCGTGCCGCGCAAGGCGCCGGAGCCCGATTCCGCGGCGGCCACGGCGGCGGCCGCGGCATCGGCTCGGGAGCAGCGGCGGGCGCGTCGCCGCCGGCAGGCGGGCCTGCAAGATCGCTACCGCGGCTACGAGTTCATGGATCTGGACCCCGATGGCGAGCCCGAGGATCCGGCGGCGCCGGCCAGCTCCTCGCTCGCATCGGATCGGGGCGCCGGAGCCCTGGGTTTCGCCGGAACCGCGAGCAAGGGTTCCGCCCGGGCGGCGACCGGGCTGGCGACGCTCACCGGCGATGACTTCGGCGGTGGGCCCGTGCTGCCCCTGCTGCCCGGCTCCTGGGAGGGGGACTAGCGGCGCGCACGCCGCGGGCCGGAACTTTTCGGGCGTGCCGGACGACTATTGGCTGCGTTCTCGGATTGCTAATGAAAATGATTTTCGATAAGCTCGGGCCGCTCGGCGGGGCCGGTGGTGGCCCGCCGATCCGTCGGAGCCGGGGGAACGGACCGAAAATGCGGACGGGAGTACGCCTGAACTCCCTCATTCGCGGTGATGAGCTGGGAGTGATGTGGTGAGTCGGACGGGCCCTCGCGCCTCGACACTTAGCTTATGCAATGCTAACTTCAGGCGGGTTAGGTTAGGGGAGGCTACACAAATGGAGAGACGTGGCCGTGGAACTCGGTGACACCGGCGTGCTCGCCGCTCAGCCCGTCAATTCACGTGCGGATGCCAGGGTTGATGGCGACGTCGTCAGCCGGTTCGCCACGTGCTGCCGCGCGCTCGGCATCTCGGTCTACCAGCGCCAGCGCCCGGCCGACCTGACCGCCGCCCGCTCCGGCTTCACCGCGCTGACCCGGGTCGCCCACGACCAGTGCGACGCCTGGACGGGCCTCGCGGCCGCCGGCGATGTGTCCCTGCGGGTGCTGGAGGCGGTGTCGCGCACCGCGAGCACGGCCGGGGTGTTGCAGCGGAAGGTGGATCTGGCGCCGGGCGAACTGGGCTTCCGCTATGACACCGGGCTGTACCTGCAGTTCCGCGCCGCCACCCCAGACGATTTCCACCTCGCCCACGCGGCGGGCCTGGCGTCGACCGGGGATGCGGCGCGGCTCGCCGAAGCCGACCAGATCGTCACCGGCCTGACCGCGCGCCGCCCGAGCTGGCGCGAGGCCCGCTGGGTCGCCGTCGTCCTCAACTACCGCGCCGAGCGCTGGTCGGACGTCGTCAAGTTGCTGACGCCGGTCGTGAACGACGCCGGGCTCGACGAGGCGTTCGCGCACGCGGCCAGGATCGCCCTGGGGACCGCGCTGGCGCGGCTGGGCATGTTCGCCCCGGCGCTGTCGTACCTGGAGGAGCCCGACGGTCCGGTCGCGGTCGCGGCGGTCGACGGGGCGCTGGCCAAGGCGCTGGTGTTGCGGGCGCACGTCGACGAGGAGTCGGCGAGCGAAGTGCTCCAGGATCTGTAC
>NZ_LZIX01000032.1:0-1850 GCF_001666955.1 Mycobacterium sp. E735
GCGGTGTAGTGGGCCAGCCACCGCGAACCGGTGAGGCCGGAGATGGAGGAGAACACCACGAAGTGGCGCACCGGTGTCTCCAGCGTCAGGCGGTGCAGCAGCCCCGCGGCGTCGAGCTTGGGCGCGAACATCGCCGTGACGTCGTCGTTGGTCATCTCGCTGAGCAGGACCGGCTGGCCGGCGAATGCCGCCAGGTAGACGCCCTCCAGCGGTGGCAGGACGGCGCCGAACCGGTCGAACAGTTCTCTCATCGCGGTTTCGTCGGTGGCGTCGGCGGCGACGGTGACGAGGGTGGTTCCCGCCGCGGCGAGGCCGTCGGCGAGCTCGCGCAACCGCTGGCCGGGGTTGCGCGACACCGCGACGATGGTCCCGGCGCCCATCCGGGCGAGTTCGCGGATCAGGTGTGGGCCGATGTTTCCGGTGGCGCCGATGACCAGTTGGCTGGCGGCGGTGTCCAGCGTCACCGGTTCGGCGGGCAGCGTATGAGCGTGCAGCCGGGGCACATGCCGCACGCCGTTGCGGTAGACGACCTGGTCCTCTCCGTCCGCCCCGGTGGTCTCGTCGAGCACCAGGCGCGTCAGTACCTGTGCGGGCACCGAGCCGTCCAGATCGATGATGCCGCCCCAGATTTCGGGGTGTTCGAGTGCGAGGGTGCGTCCCAGGCCCCACAGCGCCCCGTGTGCGGGGTTGGCGCGGTCGCCCTCGGTGGTCGGTTGGCCGTTGCGGGTGACGATGAACAGCTTCGCTGGCGTGGCGGCGGCCGCCATGGCCGCGGTGAGCCGGCGGGTGTGGTGGAACAGCTGATAGGCGACCGCGACCGACGTTCCGGAGGCGGGCGGCGCGTAGAGCACGCGGTCGACACCGTTGAGCGCCCCGTGCAGTGCCTCTTCGTCGGCGAGGGCGCCGGACTCCAGGCCCTCGATGCCGATTTGGGACCCGGCGACGCGGTCCAGTTCGCCGGTCAGCTCGGTGTCGCCCACGACCAGCCATCGACCGCCGCCGGGTGGCGGAGCATCGGGGAGCGGTCGCACGGGCCAGGCAACCCCATAGGACCAGTCATCGATCGGGGTGCCGTTGCCCCTTCGCGCAGAGCGGGTGTCCGTCGCAGCGCGGGGACTGTTGGGCCGCAACGGCCAACCGACCACCGAGGGCGACCGCGCCAACCCCGCACACGGGGCGCTGTGGGGCCTGGGACGCACCCTCGCACTCGAACACCCCGAAATCTGGGGCGGCATCATCGACTTCGATGAAGCCGTACCCGCCGAACTGACCGTGCCCCGGCTGCTGGCCGAAGCCGCCGGCACCGACGGCGAGGACCAGGTCGTCTACCGGCAGGGCCTGCGCCACGTCCCGCGATTGCAACACCGCGCCCTGCCCACCCAAGCCGTCACGTTGGACGGCGGCGCCTGCCAGCTGGTCATCGGCGCCACCGGAAACATCGGCCCACACCTGATCCGCGAACTCGCCAGGATGGGCGCAAAGACGATCGTCGCCGTTTCGCGCAACCCCGGTTCGCGGCTCGACGAACTGACCGAAAGCCTTGCCGCGGCCGGGACCACGCTGGTCACCGTCGCCGCCGACGCCACCGACGAGACCGCGATGGCCGCGCTGTTCGACCGGTTCGGCGCCGACCTGCCGCCCCTGGAGGGCATCTACCTGGCTGCCTACGCCGGCGGCCCAGTGCTGCTCGACGAAATGACCGACGACGACGTCACGGCGATGTTCGCGCCCAAGCTCGACGCCGCGGCGCTGCTGCACCGCCTGACCCTGACCACACCGGTGCGCCACTTCGTGGTGTTCTCCTCCATCTCCGGCCTCACCGGTTCGCGGTGGCTGGCCCACTACACGTT
>NZ_LZIX01000033.1:0-12313 GCF_001666955.1 Mycobacterium sp. E735
TCACCGGGCAGGCCATGAGGTCGGCCAGCTCCCGGACCGTCGCACCCGTGCGCGACGTGTGGACCCCGTGCCCCACCAACAAGATCGGGCTCTGGGCCGCCCGGATCAGCTTGGCCGCTTCGGCCACCTCGCGCTCACCCGCGGTCTGGTTGACGAGTCGATACCGGTGGGGCGGCGGTGGATCCGCCGCGTCGAGCTCGGAGAGGATGACGTGCGACGGGTACTCGATGTAGGCCGGGCCGGGCGTGCCGGACATGGCCCGGCGGATCGCCTCGTGGATGATCTCGTCGGTCTGGTCGGCGTACTCGATGGAGGCGCTGTACTTGACCGAGGGCGCGAAGAGCGGTTCCTGCCGGACGAACTGGATGCGGCCGCGCCGGACCCGGCGCTCGGTGATGCGGGCTCGCTGGCCGCCGATGAAGATCACCGGGGAGTTTTCCACCTTCGCGCACTGGATCGCCCCCGCGATGTTGGCCATGCCCGGTCCGAGCGTGCCGATGCACAGGCCGGGATTGCCCGTCATCCGCGACGCCGCCTCGGCCATGAATCCCGCGCTGAGTTCGTGATGCGGTGCGACCACCGACCAGCCACGGGCATCCGCCTCCGCGAACATGTGCACGAAGTTCGGGTCGGGGATGCCGAACAAGGTATTGACACCCTCGGCCTCGAACAGGTCCAGAATGCGCTTGTAGACGGGCACACCCATCTAGGACTCCTTTCCCTCGCGAGCAGACACAGACTCGCACTGTGGCGGGGCATCTCCTGCGATTCCGCGTCTGCTCGTGCTGATTTCCGCGAGCACTTCCTCGGTGTCGGCGCCGAGTTCCGGCGCGGGCCCCGCGACCCGCCCCGGCGTCCGTGAGAACCAGGTGGGCACGCCCGGGAAGCGCACCGGGCCGTGCGGGGTGTCCACGGTCTCGAACATGCCGACGGCGTTGAGATGCGGGTCATCGAACAGCGCGCCCGGTGTATTGAGCGGTGCGGCCGGTATCTCGAGGTCGCGGAACAAGGCCAGCCATTCCTCGGTAGAGCGCTGCTTCATCGTTTCGGCCAATAAGCCGTAGACGGCGTCGATCTGGCGGGCGCGCTGTTCCAGCGTCGAATGCGACCCATCGGTCCACGGCGGCTGCACGGCATCGATGAACGCGTTCCAGTGCTTGTCGTTGTAGATCAACGCGGCGATGTAACCGTCGCTGGTGCGGTACGGGCGGCGGTTGGGCGCCACGGTGCGCGGATAGACCGCCGGCCCCAACGGGGGATCGAACAGGGCACCGTTGGCGTGTTCGACGAGCATGAACGAGGCCATGGTTTCGAACATCGCGACCTCGACCTCTTGTCCCTCACCGGTGCGCTCGCGGTGGAACAGCGCCATCGTCGTCGCGTAGAGCGCCGTCAGACCGGCGACCTTGTCGGCCATGATGGTCCCGACGTAGTCGGCCTCGCCCGTCAGCTGTTGTTGCACCGCGGGCAGGCCGCATTCGGCCTGAATGGTGTCGTCGTATGCGGGCCGGTCGCGTTCGGGTCCACGCCTGCCGTAGCCGTAGCAATTGGTGTAGATGATCCGCGGGTTGATCGCGGCGACCTCGGGGTAGCCGAACCCCAGCTTGGCGATCGCCTTGGCGCGCATCGAGTGGATGAACACGTCGGCCGTTTCGAGCAGCCCGCGCAGTGCTGCCGCGCCCGTCTCTTTTCGCAGGTCCAGCACGACGCTGCGCTTGCCGCGGTTGACGTTGACGAACACGCCACTCATGCCTGGTGCCGGGCCCACCGAGATGTAGCGGGTGTTATCCCCTTCCGGCGGTTCGACTTTGATCACGTCAGCGCCCATGTCGGCCATGATCTGCGTGCAGTACGGTCCCATCACCATGGCGGTCAGGTCGATCACCCGCACACCGGCGAGCGGACCGGTCGCGTCAACCATGCAACGCTCCTTGATCGCTTGAGCGGTGCGACAATTCGAAGCTGTAACGAATGTGCCGGTCGTGCCCGTCGGGCAGGACCGGGAAGATCAACGGCGCCTCCACGTATCGGATCGCCTCCAGGTGGCGGCCGACGTCTTCGATCGTCCAGGAGGGCCGGTAGACCCCCGGGCTTTCGGCGACGACCACCCGCGCCACCCGACCCGCCAGCGCGATGAACATCTCCCCGTTCACCGAGCAGGATTCGTGGGCGAGCCAACCCGCGACGGGTGCAACGAGTTCCGGACCCATCGGCGGGTAGGCGGAGATGTCGATCCCGTCGGCCATCCTGGTCACCGCGGCCGGGACGATGACGTTGCACGCGACGCCCTCGGCGGCGCCTTCGAGCGCCGCGACGTTGGCCAGTCCGATGACGCCGGCCTTCGCGGCCGCGTAGTTGGCCACCCCGTGGTTGCCGTACAGGCCGCCGATCGACGACGTCAACACGATGCGCCCGTAGCCCGCCCGGCACATGAGCGGAAACGCCGGCCGCACAACGTGGAACGCACCGCGCAGGTGGACGTCGAGGACCGCGTCGAAATCCTCGTAGCTCATCTCCTTGAGCGACGCGCGACGGACGTTGCCGGCGTTGTGGATGAGGATGTCGATGCCGCCGTAACGTTCCACGGCGGTCTGGATGATCGCTGCACCGCCTTCGCGGGTCGCGACCGACGCGGTACACGCGACCGCGTCCCCGCCCGCCGCCGTGATCTCGGCTGCGACGTGCTCGGCCGGTCCGGGATCGCAACCCTCGCCGGTCAGGCCGCCGCCCGGATCGTTCACCACGACCTTCGCGCCACGCGCCGCGAGCAGCAGGGCATAGGACCGGCCCAATCCGCGGCCGGCGCCGGTCACCACGGCGACGCGGTCGTCGAATCTCAGCTCTGTGGAAGGGGTCTCGTTCACGAGCCCAGGACCAGACCTTCCAGGTCGCCCCTGGCCCGCCAGACGCGCAGCAGGTCTTCGAAGGCGTAGAAGCCGGGGCCGTAGGGCTCACCGAGGTGGGACCGGATTCCCTCGCCGCCCCCGCCGCCTTCGTTGTTGTAGTAACCGGGCGTGCACTGAGCATCGAACGCCGAGTTGTCGACCGCCGTCTCGCGGATCGTCTGGCACCATGCGTCCTGAGCCTCCTGGCTGGGCTCGACGATGGTCGCGCCGCGCGCCAGGGCTTCGGCGATGATGTAGGCGATGTGCTCGCCCTGCACCTCGTAGTTGGCCGCGATGTTCGCGGAGATGCCGACCTGGGTGAACCCGGTATAGAACTGGTTGGGAAAATCGCGGCTGGTCATGCCGTGCAACGTCTTGTAGCCGTCGTGCCAGTAGTCGAACAGCGACAGCCCGTTGCGACCCTCGATCGTCTCGATCGAGTAGCGGCGGCTGATTTCGGTGGTGATCTCGAATCCGCTCGCGTAGATGATGCAGTCGACCTCGTACTCGACACCGTTTGCGAGAAGGCCTTTTTCGGTGGCGCGCTCGACCCCCTTGCTCGCCGACACATCGACCAGCGTGACGTTGGACCGGTTGAACGTTGCCAGGTAGTCGTCGTTGGAGCAGGGCCGCTTGCACAGGAACCGGTAGTAGGGCTTCAGCGCCTCGGCGGTCGCCTCGTCCTCGACGATGGCCGCCACGCGCCGGCGCAGCCGCTCCATGACCTTGTAGTCCTCCTCCTCCCGGATCGCGATGAACTGTTCGGGAGTCAGTGCCGCCGGATCGTCCAGGGCGAGGACCCGGGCGGCGGTGTTGCGCCCGAGCTCGGTCCAGAAGTCGCACACCAGATCCGGCTGGCCGAGCGCCATGCCCTCGAACGTCCAGGAGTGAAAGTTGCGCTGGCGTTCCTTCTGCCAGCCGGGTTTCAGGGTCTTGACCCATTCGGGATCGGTCGGCGCGTTGTTGCGCGCGTCCACGGTCGACGGGGTGCGTTGGAAGACGTACAGGTGTTGGGCGTGGCGGGCCAGGAACGGCACGATCTGGATCCCGGTGGCGCCGGTGCCGACCACGGCCACGCGCTTGTCAGCCAGCTTGTCCAGTCCGCCCTGGGCATCGCCGCCGGTGTAGGCGTAGTCCCACCGTGACGAATGGAAGCTGTGTCCCCGGAAGTCTCTGATGCCGGGAATGCCGGGCAACTTGGGCCGGTGGAACGGGCCGGACGCCATTACGACGAAGCGAGCGCGAATGTCGTCGCCGCGATTGGTGCCGACACGCCAGCGCCTGATGTCTTCGTCCCAGCGCAGATCGTGCACCTGGGTGGAGAAGACCGCCGAGTCGTAGAGACCGAAATGCTTGCCGATGTTCCGGCAGTGCTGGTAGATCTCGGCGCCGTCGGCGAATTTCTTCGACGGCATGAAGTTGAGCTCTTCGAGAAGCGGTATATAGCAGTAAGATTCGTTGTCGCACTGGATACCCGGGTAGCGGTTCCAGTACCAGACGCCGCCGAAGTCACCGCCGAGCTCGATGATCCGTACGTCGTCGACGCCCGCCTTCTTCAGATAGGCCGCCGACAGCAGGCCCCCGAAGCCGCCCCCGAGAACCGCCACGTCGATGTCCTCGTTGATCGGATCCCGAGGTGTGACGGGCGTGTACGGGTCCACCTCGTAGTAGCCGGCGAAATCGTCCTCGAGTTCGATGTACTGCTTGGAACCCTCTTTGCGCAGCCGCTTTTCACGTTCCTGCCGATACTTCTCCCGCAGCGTCTCGATGTCGGCGTCGTCCGGCGTCTGCGTCGGTCCGCAATCGTTTCCGAACATGGTCATGTGTCTTCAAGCTCCCGCGGTGCGCCGGTACCCATGTACTTCGACAGTTGGTAGTGCAGGTTGACGGTGCTGCGTTCGCGGTACGGGTTGGGCTTGGTGCCCGGAAAGCCCAGCGATTTCATGCCCTGCTGCACCGCGGCCATGTTCGAGAAATCCTGCGGCAGGACCGAACGCCACCTGGGATCGCCGACCGGCGTGTACTCCCATTCCGTCTCGGGCTCTTGGCCTTTCGGATAGAGCTCCAAGACCGACACCTCGAAGATGCACTTGTCGGGGTGGTAGCTGGGATGTGGTCGCGCGCCGTAGCACAGCGCACTGGTCAGGCCCTGCCCGATCTGGAAGTTCGGAAAGATCTGCCACGCGGTGCCGGCCTGCCCGAGGATGTCGGCGGGAATCGTCGGCCAGATCACGCCGCGGGCCGCGTCGTCGCGGCGCGCCGACGCCAGCCAGTGCTCGAGGACCTTGTCGGCCGGTGTTCCCTCGGGCAATTCGTCCACCAGCCGCTTGGCCGCGTTCACCAGGGTCTGGGTGGTGGTGGCGTTCGTTTCCTCCATCGTGTACACCTGCATCTCCGCGGTGGACACGCGAGGGTCGGCGCCGGTGCCGAGGCGGATCTTGGACTTGGTGGCCTCCATGTCCTCCGGAGCGTCATAGCCGATGTTGCTGTGTTTGCCCTGCGCCTTGGCCCAGCCCTTGAATTCGCCGAACCTGTTGAATTCGGGATGGGTGGTGTAGACGTGGTAGGTCTCGTTGAACGCCTCGAGCGCGACCTTCCAATTGCAGTCGAAGAACAGCCACTTTCGCCATTTGTAGCGCATGTTCTCGCACCCGAAGGGGTCGAGAATCTTCGCTGCGGGAAACAGGTAATCGGCCAGCGATTCGCAGTCGGGGTCCATGTTGACCCACAGCCAGCCACCCCACGTGTCGACCTTGACCGGCCGCAGGTGGGTGTTGTCGGGGGTGAGCGCCCCCTGCCAGTCCTGTTGTTCGCGGATGTGGGTGCACGCCCCGTCCAAACCGTATGTCCAGCCGTGGAATCCGCAGACGAACGATTTGCGGGCACGGCCGCGGGCGTTCTTCGCACCCTCGGGTGTGTCGATCAGTCGGCGGCCGCGGTGCATGCACACGTTGTGGTGGGCGTGGAATTCGCGTGGTCCGGTGCGCACGACGATGATCGAGTCGTCAAGGATGTCGTAGGTCAGGTAGCTGCCCACCTCGGGCAGCTCTTCGACCCGGCCGACCTGCTGCCATACCTTCCGCCACAGCTTGTCGCGCTCGGCGCGCGCGTAGTCTTCGGAGATGTAGGCCTCGACGCCGATCGTGACGGGCCGCGAAAGTTCCTCGGCCGCTGCGGCGTTCACGCCCTTGGCGAGGTCGGTCATCGCATCCTCCTGATGGCCGCGCGGAAGGATTCGTCCTTGAGGAACAACGACGTGTTGTCGGCGTCGAGATGACTCCACTTGAGGTCAAGCCCGCCGTCGACGAGCAGCGTCTGGCCCGTGATGTAGCTGGAGAGTTCCGACAGCAGAAACAGGATGGCGCCCGCCTGTTCCTCGGGCCTGCCGCGCCTGCCCATCGCGATCGCCCGCCGATCCCGGTCCGGGTCGGAGTCGACATAGGTGCGCGAGGCGGCGGTCTCGGTGACGCCCGGCGCCACGGCGTTCACCCTGATGCCGGCCAGGGCAAGCTCGAGTGCCATGGTGCGCGTCATCGCGGCGATGGCGGCCTTAGCGGTGCCGTAGGCGATGTGGAAGGGCGCGGTGTTCATGCCGCTGATCGACGAGATCGACACGATCGATCCCGGCCGCTGCTGGGCCACCAGCTCGGCCGCCACGGCCTGGCTCATGAAGAACGCGGTCTCGAGGTTTGCGGCGAAAATCTCGCGCCAGTCGTGCCGCGTCACACGGGTCGACGGCATCCACGTCGATGGCGCGGCACCGCCGGCGACATTGACGAGCCCGTACAGGTTGCCCTCGGCGCGGCGCGCCTGATCGATGACCGCGGCGATGCCCTCATCGGTCGAGGCGTCGGCCGCCACCGGCACCACCGCCAGACCCTGACCGGCCAGCGGGGCGACATGCTCGTCGAGATTCTCCTTCGACCGGCTCACCGCGATCACGGTGGCGCCGGCCCGCGCGGCCATCGCCGTCACGGTGGTACCGATCCCGCCGCCCCCGGCGCCGGAGACCACCACGATGCGACCGTCGAGTCTGAGGAAGTCCTCCATGGCCTGCTTTCCCCTGCTGCGAACACCGGGCACGGGCGCAACGGGCTCTGCTGTCTACTGGTCCGGACAAAATATGGCATTCTGTCGTTCGGAGAATACTATTCCCATCGCCAGACTGGACTGTCAAGGCCGAGCAGAGCGCTGCCGATGACTATTGTCTGGACTAACCGTAATTGATAACGTCCAGCTCAAACGGCCTACGGAAGGATCCCGGCGAGGCATGTCGATTTCGAGGGCCACCGCGGCGGAGCCGTCACGGTATGCGGCGCTACATCACCCGATCGACGTGGCGGAAGGCTGGACCCTCGATCGAGTGACCGCTCCCAGCCGGCTGTTCGGCGCCAACGGTTTGCGGACCGGCCCGGACGGTCGCGTCTACATCGCGCAGGTGACCGGAAGTCAGATCAGCGCACTGGATCACCGCACCGGCCGGCTGGAAACCGTGAGCCCGAAGGGCGGCGACATCGTCGCCCCCGACGACGTCGCGTTCGACTCCCGCGGCAACCTGTACGCCACCGAGGTGATGGACGGCCGGGTCAGCGTGCTCGACACCGCCGGGCGAACCCGAGTGCTGCGCGACGATGTCCCGTCGGCGAACGGCATCACGTTTTATCGGGACCGGTTGTTCGTCGGCGAATGCCGTGAGGGCGGCCGGTTGCTGGAACTCGATCCGGCGGGCGGATCGCCGCGGGTGCTGCTGGATGGGGTGCCGTCACCGAACGCGATGGAGGTAGGCCCCGACGGCCTGTTGTATTTTCCCGTGATGGGCGCCAACGAGATCTGGCGCGTCGATCCCGACGGCGGTGAGCCACACTGTGTCGCAGCCGATCTCGGTGTACCGGACTCGGTCAAGTTCGACAACCACGGCCGCATCGTGTCGACCCAGGTCGCCAGCGGGCAGGTCCTTCGCATAGATCCCCGCAGCGGCGAGCGGCGGGTACTGGCCCAGTTGAGCCCCGGCCTGGACAACTGCACGTTGGTCGGCGACCGGGTGCTGGCCTCGAACTTCACCGGAGAGGTCACCGAGATCGCGCGCACCGGCGAGACGCGAACGGTGTTGCCCGGCGGGCTCAACTGGCCGCTCGACCTGGCCGTGGACCACGACGGCCGGCTTTACGTCGCCGATGGCACCTACCTCTATGTCGTGCAGCCGGACGGGTCGTTGCAGACCGCGGGCATGTTGTTCAGCCCCGGCTATCCCGGGTTCCTGCGGGGGATCGCGCCGAGCGGGCCCGGCGAGTTCGTCGTGACCACCTCGGGCGGTCAGGTCGCCCGCTACCGGCCTGCGGCCGGCCAAAGTGAGGTGCTGGCCGACGGTTTCGACCAGCTCTACGGCGTTGCCGTCGGTCGCAAGGGGGTCGTCTTCGCCGAGCTGGGCACCGGGCGGGTCCTGTCGCTGGGTGCGGGCGGCGTCGAGGTGCTGGCCACCGGCCTGCGGGATCCGGTCGGCGTCGCGATCGACGCGGAGGGCGCGCCCCTGGTGGCGGAGGCCGGGCGGGTCGTCAGGGTGAGCGGACCCGGCGGCGACATCGTGGTGGCGGATTTGCAGCGCCCACAAGGCATTCTGGTGCGTGACGGTGTGCTCTACATCGTCGATGCGGGCACCAAGGAGTTGATCGCCTTCGACCTGCATGGCCAGGTCCGGCGCGTCATCGCATCGGGGCTGCCGGTCGGCCCGCCGCCGGGTGTGGCGCCCAAACCGTTGAAAGGGATGCCCCCCTTTTCCGGCCCGCAGGGCCCCTTTGCCGGCATCACGTCCGCGCTCGACGGGACCCTCTACCTCTCGGCCGACGGCGACGGCAGCGTCCTGGCTCTACGCCGGGATGGCCGCTGATGACCCAGGCCATCGCGGGCGAGCACCGCTACCTTCAGATCGCCCGCACGCTGCGCAAGGAGATCGTCGACGGCGTCTATCCGGTCGGCTCGCAGCTCCCGACGGAGCATCAGCTGTGCGAGCGATTCGCGGTCAGCCGCTACACCATTCGCGAGGCGCTGCGCCGGCTTCGCGATGACAACCTCGTTGCGTCCCGGCCGCGAGCGGGCACCCGGGTGGTTCCGCGCCCGGCCACCAGTTCCTATGCGCAGGACGCGATGTCAATCGACGACCTGCTCGTCTTCGCGGCCGGCGCGCAGCTGACGATCGAGTCGAACGCGATGGTGACCATCGACCGGGACCTTTCCGCTCGAACCGGATTGCTCGCCGGCACACAGTGGTTGAGCGTGCGCGGGTACCGCCAGGCCGACGGCGCGTCAGCGCCCCTGTGCCGAACGGAGTACTACATCAACCGCGATTTCGCGGCGGTCGGCAGGCTGCTGCAACGGCACGCCGGCCCGATCTTCCCGCTGATCGAGGACCTGTTCGGTGTCACCATCGCCGAGCTACACCAAGAGATCGCCGCGGTGGTGCTTTCGCCCGACCTGGTCGACGGTCTCGCGGTCGAGGCGGGGACGGCCGCCCTACAGATGCGGCGCACCTATACGACGTCTGACGGCGTGGTCGCCCAGGTGACGATCAACACCCATCTGTCTTCGGACTTCCGGTATGCGATGACAATGCGCCGAGTGAAAGATTAGGTTGTTGCGGTGATCGCCCCGGCCCGCCAGGACCCCGCACGCGCGGCGGACGCGTACCGGCGCGACCTGTGGGTCCATACCACGCTGGCAGATTCCCTGCTCGCGGCCGTGGCGACTTCGCCGCGCCGTATTGTGCTGGTGGACGGGGACATTCGGATCGACGTTGCCACGCTCCACACGCAGGCCATCGCGTTGGCGAACACCCTCCTGGCGCGCATGCCGGTGGGCAGCGTCGTGTCGTTCATGCTGCCCAACTGGCACGAGGCGGCGGTCATCTATCTGGCGGCGACTCTCGCCGGGATGGTGGTGAATCCGATCCTGCCCTCGCTGCGCGACCGTGAGCTGCGCTTCATCCTCGAAGACGTCGGCGCCGCCATGATCTTCGTCCCGCACCGGTTCGGCGGTCACGACTATGCCGTGATGGTCCAGGGGGTGACGGCCGCGATGGACCGGGCGCCCGAGGTGGTCGTGCTGCGCGGCCCCGAAACGGGGCGAGCCGGCCGGCACACGCCGTACCCGCAACTGCTGGAGCAGGGGCCGGTCGCGACGCGGCTGCCCAGCCTGGATCCCGACGCCGTGCGGATGGTCCTCTACACCTCCGGCACCTCGGGCCGTCCGAAAGGCGTTCTGCACAGCCACAATTCGATTCATGCGCTGATCCGCCAGATCCGGGACCACTGGGACGTCAGCCCCGGCGACGCGTTCCTGGTGCCGTCGCCGATCGCACACATCGGCGGCTCGATCTATGCGTTCGAATGTCCGCTGCTTCTGGGCACGTCCGCGATCCTGATGGATCGGTGGGACCCATCGGCGGCCGTGGCGGTGATGGACGGCCAGCGGTGCACCCATATGGCCGGGGCGACACCGTTTCTGCAACAGCTGCTCTCCGCCGCCGAGCGTGCCGGCAGCCGGCTGCCCGCCTTGAAGGTGTTCATTTGCGGTGGCGCCGCCGTCTCGCCGTCATTGATTCGCCGGGCCGGCGCCTATCTGGACCGGGCGGTGGTCACCCGGGTGTACGGCTGCACCGAAGTGCCGGTCACGACGGTCGGAGCGCTGGAGCGAGACGAGGCCGCCCACGCGGCCGAGACAGACGGACGCGTGGGCATCGCCGAGATCAAGCTCGCCCCGCACCCGGCCGCCGCGGCCGGCGAGGGCGAAATCTGTGTCCGGGGGCCGCAGATGCTATTGGGCTACCTGCACGCTGAGGATGAGGCCGAATCCTTCGACGAGGCAGGTTATTTCCGGACGGGCGACCTGGGCCGCTGGGTCGACGGCCAGTACCTCGTGGTCACCGGCCGCGCCAAGGACGTCATCATCCGCAACGGCGAGAACATCTCGGCCAAGGAGGTCGAAGACTTGCTGACCGACCATCCCGGCGTGGCCGAAATCGCCGTCGTGGGACTGCCCGACGACCGGACCGGAGAGCGCGCGTGCGCCGTGATCGTTCCCGCGGGTTCATCACGGCCGGACGTCGCGAGCCTGCTTGCCCTGCTGCAAAGCAAGGGCGTCGCCAAATTCAAAGCGCCAGAACAGGTCGTCTTCTGGGACACGCTGCCGAAGAACGATGCGGGAAAGGTGCTGAAACACCAGATCAAGCTCGCGCTGACGAAGGTAGATGGGTGATATGCAGGTCGCAATCGTGACGGGAGCAAGCAGCGGCATCGGCCTGGGATGCGCGACGAAACTCGCCGAGATGGGGATGGCGATCGTCGGCACGGGCCGGGATCAGGGCCGGCTGGCCGAGCTGGAAAGGGCCATCAACGATCCGAGCCGTGTCGCGACACTCGCGGTCGATCTGACCGAGGACCACGCGCCGGGCCGCATCGTGGACCTCGCGGTCGGCCGCTGGGGTCACGTCGACTTCCTCATCAACAACGCGGGGGTGGGCAGCCCCAAGCCGCTGCACGAGACCGACGACGAAACACTCGACTATTTCCTGAGTTTGATGCTGCGTGCACCGTTCAGGCTGGCGCGCGAAGCGTTGCCCCACATGGGACCGGGGTCGGCCATCATCAACGTCACATCGACGTTCGCCGTCGTCGGCGGCCTGCGCGGTGGCGCCTACTCGGCGGCCAAGGGAGGGCTGACCGCACTCACCACCCACATCGCCTGTCAGTACGGGGCGGCCGGCATCCGATGCAACGCTGTGGCGCCCGGAGTGACGGTCACTCCGATGGTCGAAAAGCGCTTGGAAGACGACAGGTTCCGAAAAATCAACACCGAGATGACGCCGCATCAGAGGCTGGGGACCATCGATGACATGGCCAGCACTGTTGCGTTCCTGTGTTCCCCCGGGGGCAGCTTCATCAACGGGCAGACGATCGTCGTCGATGGCGGCTGGAGTTCGACCAAGTATCTGTCGGACTTCGCCTTGAACTCGCGTTGGGTCGAGCGTTAAGCGGGCGGAGCTCAGACGTTGAGCAGCACTTTGACCGCGCGCCGTTCGTCCATTGCCTTGTAGCCTTCGGCGGCGTCCTGGAGCGGCAGGTTCAGGTCGAACACCTTGCCGGGGTTGATCTCACCGTCCCAGATCAGCCTGATCAGCTCGGGGAGGAATCGCCGTACCGGGGCGAGGCCGCCGTGCAGGTGCACCATGGAGAAGAACAGCTCATCGCCGGGCAGCGCGACGTCGTGCGAGAGGCCGACGTAGCCCACAGCGTCGTGGAGGCGGTCGGCACCCAGCAATCGATGATGCAAGCGATCTCCGCCACCCGACCGGGCGGTCACGTGGGCTACGTCGGCCTCTCGCACGACGTCGCGCTGCCCGGCGATGAGCTGTTCTTCTCCATGGTGCACCTGCACGG
>NZ_LZIX01000034.1:0-4315 GCF_001666955.1 Mycobacterium sp. E735
AAGTCTCGGGATGATGCGCCCCCAGTAGTTGGCGGCGGTACGTCACCACGGGCACCGCATCTGAGCTGGCGCCGAAAGGGTCACCGAGGTCGTAGCGGGCCTGCGCCACCATGTAGGCCGCCGACAGCGTCACCTCGTGCTCGACACCGAACACGCGAGTTTCGGCGCCGCACAACCGCACCCAGCGAACCAGCCTGGTCGCCGCATCCTCATGGGGATACTCGACGTAGGCCACGACATGACTCGCACGGAGCGTGTCGGGGTGCTCGGCGCCCAGCACCCCAACCATCGCCGGAATCAGTTCGCGCAGTTGGTCAACCGCGCCGATGTCACCGAGGAGGAAGCGCCACCGTGCCACCGCGCCGGCCACCGCGAGAGTATCCGGGTGTTCGGATCCGAGTACCTCGCGACGTGTATCGAGGACTGCACCGGCGTCACCGACAGCACCTAGCGTGTCGCCGGCATTCTGCCGCGCCTCGGCCAGCGCCAGTCGCGCGGCCAAAGTCGATTCGTGTTGCGGCCCCAGCGCGGCATGCACCGATTGCCACTTCTGCACTGCTGCCGTGACGGGATCGACTGCCTCGAGATTCTCCGACATGATCCCCCTGACTGGCCGGCTGTTCGGCCTGACGCTAGACCGGGATCAGCCCGTGCTTGCGTGCCGTGCGGAACCACAACTGCTTGTCGCGCAACAACTTCATCGACTTGCGCAGCAACAGCCGGGTGTCGTGCGGGTCGATGACCGCGTCGATGAAGCCGCGCTCGGCGGCCGTCCACGGGATCGCCATGTTGAGGTTGTAGCCCTCGATGAAGTCCTTCTTGATCTGCTGCGCCTCGGGCGTGGTCGGGTCGGGGAACCGCTTCATCAGCAGCTGGGCTGCGCCCTCGGCGCCGATCACCGCGATGCGCGCGGTGGGCCAGGCGAAGTTGAAGTCGGCGGTCAGCTGCCGGGAGCCCATCACGGCGTAGGCACCGCCATAGGACTTGCGGACGGTGATGGTCACCTTCGGCACGTCGGCTTCGACGACGGAGTAGAGGAACCGCCCACCGCGCTTGATGATGCCCCGCTTCTCCTCCTCGGCGCCCGGCAGGAACCCCGGGGTGTCCACCACGAAGACCAGCGGGATGTTGAACGCGTCGCAGAACCGGATGAACCGCGCCGCCTTGTCGGACGCCTCGTTGTCGATCGACCCGGACAGGTACATGGGCTGGTTGGCGATCACGCCCACCGGGTGCCCGTCGACGCGGGCGTATCCGGTGATGATGGCCGGCCCGTGCTGCGCGGCCACCTCGAGGAAGTCACCGTCGTCGAAGATGCGCAGCAGGATCTCGTGCATGTCGTAGGCCATGTTGTCCGAGTCCGGCACGATCGAGTCGAGCTCCAGATCGGTCGGCGTGACCTCCGGCTCCAGCCCGGGGTTGACGATCGGCGGCCTGTCGAAGCAGTTCGAGGGCAGGAACGACAGGAAGTCCCGCACGTACTGGAACGCCTCGGCCTCGGAATCCACCACCTGATGGATGTTGCCGTAGCGGGCCTGCGCGTCCGAGCCGCCGAGCTCGTCGAGGGTGACCTCCTCGCCGGTGACCTCCCGGATCACGTCGGGACCCGTCACGAAGAAGTAGCCCTGGTCGCGCACCGAGACCAGCAGGTCGTCCTGGATCGGCGAATACACCGCTCCCCCGGCACATTTGCCGAAGATGAGGGAGATCTGCGGCACCAGTCCCGACAGCGCCTCGTGGCGCCGGCCCAGCTCGGCGTACCACGCCAGCGAGGTGACCGCGTCCTGGATGCGGGCTCCGCCGGAGTCCTGGATGCCGATGATCGGGCAGCCGATCATCGCGCACCACTCCATCAGCCGCGCGACCTTTCGGCCGAACATCTCGCCGACCGTGCCCTGGAACACCGTCTGGTCGTGCGAGAAAACCCCGACGGGCCGGCCGTCGATCGTGGCGTGTCCGGTGACGCACCCGTCGCCGTAGAGCGCGTTCGGGTCGTTCGGTGTCTTGGCGAGCGCGCCGACCTCGAGGAAGGTGCCCGGGTCGACCAGTGCGTGGATGCGGGCCCGGGCGCTGGGGATGCCCTTCTTGTCACGCTTGGCGACGGCCTTCTCACCGCCGGGCTCCTTGGCCAGCTCCATGCGAACGTGTAGCTCGGCCAGCTTTTCGGCTGTCGTGTGAGCGCGAGAAGGCTCCGCACCGGTCACTAGTTGCCCACCTCACTCTTCCGGCGGCGCCCCGCCTCGATGTTCTCCAGCGCCTCGGTCATGTGCGCGCCGACCTTGGCGATGATCGGCTCGTCGATGGCCTGGATGTGCTCCCCGCCGATCGGCACGACCTCGAGCTCGGACACGTACTCGCCCCAGCCGCCATCCGGCTGGCGAATGGCATACCGCGGCTCGAACTCGATGACGTCGTCATGGTAGCGATCCGCCATGTAGAGCGTGACGTGGCCGTCGTAGGGCTCGATCTGGACCGTCTCCAGGGCGCGGTTGTCGAGGTACGACGTGCGCTGGTGCTCGATGATCCCGCCCGGCACCTGCACGCCGCTCTGCTGGACGATCTCCAAGACGAACTTGACCTGACCCTCGTCGTCGAGCTCCTCGAGCTGCTCGTAGGGGATCGCGGGGATCTCGACGTTGAAGGTGCGCTCGGCGAATCTCGCGTACCGGTCCCACCGCTTGCGGGTCTCTTCCCTGGTCTGCGGGATCTCTTCGCCGGCCCGGACCGTGTCGATCATGCCGACGAACGCCACGTCGGCGCCCATCCGCTTGAGCCCGATCGCGCAGGCGTAGGCCAACGCACCGCCCAGCGACCAGCCGACCAGGATGAACGGCTTGTCGCCGTTCATCTCCAGCAGTTTGGGCACGTATTGGGCGGCCCGTTCCTGGACGGTGCCCTCGACGCGCTCGAGCCCGTACATCGGGGTGTCCGGCGGCAACCGGTTGAGCAGTGGCTCGTAGACCACCGTCGAACCGCCGGCCGGGTGGAACACGAAAACCGGTATCTGCGAATCGTTTTGCGGCGCCCGGATGGTGCGGACGAATCCGTCGAGTTCACCGGCCTCGAGGTATCCGCGCACCTTCTCGGCCAGGGCCTCGATGTTCTCCGACGTCACCACGTCCTCGGCGGTGATCGGACCTTCGGCCCGCTCGGAGAGGCGCTGCGCCATCTTCTCGGCCTGCGCGTCGTCCAGCTTGGGCAGCGGGTTGAAGATGCCGCCCGGGGACTTACCCGTGACGATCGCCCACGTCGCGAAGGTGACCCGTTCGGCGGCGTCGCGCGGCGGCACGTCGGAGTTCAGCGCCTTGGTGACCGCCTCCTGGTTGAGCGCCTGTGCGGCGCCGGCCAGGTTGGGTGCGGGCTGCCCGCCGTTCGCCTTCGGCCCGGTCGGGTCGGTGGGCGGCGGCGGGATCGGCACGTCCGAGGCCGGCGGCGGCGCCGGCTGGGTCTCGGGCTCCGCCTGCGGGTCGGGCGCGGGCGCGGCGACCGTCGCGGGCGAGGCGCCGCTCATCAATTGCGCCTGGGCCTTGGCGATCTCCTCGGGCGAGTGGCTCTGCTGGTACTCGTGCAGCTGCTCGACCTCGTCGCGGTGCTCGACCGCGTACTTGATCAGCTCCTCGATGTTGTAGAGGTTGGCGTCCCGAACGGCCGTCAATTGGATCGGCGGCAGGTCGAAGTCGTACTCGACGCGGTTCTTGATCCGCACCGCCATCAGCGAGTCCAGCCCGAGCTCGATCAGCGGCACCTCCCACGGCAGGTCCTCGGGCTCGTAACCCATGGCGGAGCCGACGATCAGCCCCAGGCGCTCCGCGACCGTCTCGCCCGAGTCCGGCGACCACTTGCCCATGCTCGCCGAGAAATACCGGTTGGTCAGGCTGTCGGTCAGGGTCTCGGCTTCGGCCTCACCGCCGGACTCCGCCGGCGCGACGGCGGCCCCGTTGGACGCAGCCGTGATGGCCGCGCCCGCGCCGACCGCGGCCGGCAAGGCGACACCGGCCTCCCCGGCGCGGGTCACCAGCGCGTCGTACACCAGCGTGAAGGACTCGTCGATGCGGGCGTGTACCTGCACCGAGGCGCCGCCCGGATGCCGGGTCAGCGTCGTCACCAGCCGGGCGCCCTGGCCGGGCACCGCACGCTGCTCGGCGGCCGCCAGCTGCGCGTCCGGAAGGACCTCTGCCGCAGCGGCTTTCACCAACGCGGGCAGGTCCGTCAGGCCGCGGGGGTTGTACTCCCAGACGTGGCGGCCGTCAGGCAGCGCGACGTGGTTGCCCGGCATGAGCACCGAGCTGCTGCCGTGCGCGAAGTGCACGTCCAG
>NZ_LZIX01000035.1:0-2383 GCF_001666955.1 Mycobacterium sp. E735
GATATGAGGTGGACGAGGCCAACGCCGTCCGCGTCCACTCCAGCAACGTCCGCGGATTCGCTTGAACAACTCGGTGAGCGCGACCCGGGCTTCCATCCGAGCCAGATGCGCGCCCAGGCAGAAATGTGCGCCACTGCCGAAACTCAAGAGTTTGGGCCCGATTTCGCGCCCAATCAGATAGTCGTCGGGGTTGTCGAAGACCCGCTCGTCGCGGTGGCCCGAACCGGGCAACAGCAGCAGGACGTCGCCCTCGGGGATGGTGGTGTCGTAGAGGGTGAGCTCCCCGGACACGGTGCGGGCCAGGATTTGGCTGGAGGTGTCGTAGCGCAGGGTCTCCTCGACCCACTGCGGCACCAGTGCAGGGTCGGCATAGACCGGAGTCAGTTGATCCGGGTTCTTGTGCCCCCAAAAGGCCGCATTCGCAAGCAGTTTGGTGGTGGTCTCATTTCCGGCGATCACCATCAAGAACATGAAGCCGAGCACTTCGTCGTCGGTGAGGCGGTCACCGTCGATCTCGGCCTCCAGCAGCGCCGAGGTCAGGTCGTTCGTCAATTTCTTGCGCCGCTCGGCCACCATGCCCTGGTAGTAGACGATCAGGTTGATGGAGGCCTCGACCGCCTCCGGCGGCACGTCGGTGACACCCTCGTCGCGGTGCATCACGCCGTCGGCCCAGGCCCGGACCTGAACTCGATCCGGCTCGGGAACGCCCATCAACTCGGAGATGACGTCCATGGGCAGCTTTCCGGCGAACTCGTCGACGTAGTCGACCGTGCCGTCCGCTGAAGACCTGGCCTTTTCCAGCATGGTGTCCAGGTGTCGGGTCGCGATCTCGGTGACACTCGGCTCCAGCTCCCGAATCCGCCTGGGGGTGAACCCTTTCGAAACGAGCGTCCGCAGCCGCAGATGCGCGGGGTCGTCCATCGCCAGAAAGGACATCGTCTTGGACGCGTGCGGGCCGCGCGACGCCGGATCCAGCGAGACGCCGTACTTGTTGGACAGCGTGGTGCTGTTGCGGAACCCCTGCAGCACGTCTTGGTGCCGCGACAGCGCCCAGAACTTCAGCTCGTCGTTGCGATACAGCGGGGCCTCGTCGCGCAACCGTTTGTAGTACGGATACGGATCCTCGTGGAAGTCGTAATCGTAGGGATCGAGGACCAGTTCGTGGTCGCCAACATGGACGGTCATTTAAGTTCTTGTCTCCTGGCTCGTCTCCCCGGTGCCGGGCAAGATCAGGTTCACTACGTAGGCCAACCGGTCGGCGATCTGGTGATAGGTGAACTGGCCGCTGGCGGCCTGCACCAACGCGCCGAAGAAAGCCATCTCGAGCGCCGACACCGTCTTGGCTTCGGCGCCTGGCCCGATGGCCGTCGCGATGCGGCGGTGGATCTCCGCGCCGATCCGGTCGCGCACGGCGCCCACCGCGGGATCGGTGCCGCCGCCGAGCAGCGCCGTCGTGCATGCCGCCCCGACCTCGGGCTCATCGGCGACCACCAGCGCCAGGTGGCGCAGCACCTTGTCCACCCGAACCGGCATGGGGTCGTTGACGTCGGTGAAGAACGGGACCTGCCGGACCAGGTCCAGGTAGACCTCGGCGATCAGGTGGTTCTTCGAGGAGAAGTAGGTGTAGGCGGTGGCAGGGGCGACTTTGGCGCGGGCGGCGACCGCGCGCACCGTCAGGTCGGCGTACGACTTCTCGCGCAGGGTTTCGATGCCGGCCGCGAGCACCTTGCGGAAGGTCTCTTCCTGGCGGCGGTTGCGCGCCGGCTGACCGGGCTGGTGCTCGGGCTGGGGCGGGATCGTAACCAGTGCGTCGCTGGACACATGTCCAAGCTAACGGATTGAGGCGATGCGAGGCAACCCCGTCCGATGAATCTGCAGCTTAATAGGGAATTTTTCGGAGCTTTAGAGCCGTTTTCGCGATCGCCTCTTGCACCCTGGATGGCGCGGCGACTATGGTGCGATGGAAGATAATCGGACAACTGTCCATTCGACTGGGCGCATGGATTCGCCTTTAGATTTGCCACGCGTAGACGGGAGCGGGAGATGGCCTTGTTGGCCGACGGCGTGAGTGAACTCTTCATCGACGGCAAGATGTCGGCCGGCAGCGCCGGTACCTTCCCGACCATCAACCCGGCAACCGAGGAAGTGCTGGGCGTCGCGGCCGACGGCGACGCCGACGACATGAGCGGTGCGATCGACGCCGCGCGCCGCGCTTTCGACGAGACGGATTGGTCGCGCGACACCGAGTTGCGGGTGCGGTGCGTGCGGCAGCTGCGCGAGGCGATGCAGCAGCACCTCGAAGAGCTGCGCGACCTGACCATCGCCGAAGTCGGTGCGCCGCGGATGCTTACCGGGATCGCGCAGCTCGAAGTCCCGGTCAACG
>NZ_LZIX01000036.1:0-7158 GCF_001666955.1 Mycobacterium sp. E735
AGGCGGCCGATCCGCTCGGCCTCGGGGGCCTGGTCGCGCAACTGATCCGCCATCGCCACGACCCGGTCGAGTACCCGCTCGCTCATGTTGGTGTCCTTTACGTCTGTGGGCGTAGTAATGATCTATTGAAGTCCGCGGCCCACTGGACGCTGTTCCCGGTCAGCGGACGCCGAGATAAGACGTGAGCTGTCGTCCGACAGTCGGGACACACGGCAGCCAGGTCCCATCGATGCGCCTAGCGTCAGCGCCTGTGGACCAGGTTCAGGGAGCAGCATCTCGATGCGGCCATAATCAGCAGGCACCGACGCCGGAAGAGCAAAGCTTGCCGTCGGCTGCCCAAGTGGCCCAATTGCGCTGTGCCATCACACGGAATGTGTCCCGTGACTTCATCGATGGGAACGGCCACATGAACGTGTTGCATTATCTGGATTTCGGTTCGGCCGCCGCCGATGCGTTGGTGCGTGAACTCGGGATCGACGACGCCTATCGGGCTGATCGACAGCTCGGCCTCTTCACCGTCGAGCACCACCTGCGCTACTACAGCGAGCTGATCGAAGATGACACGGCCGATCTCTACGCCCGCGTCCTTGACCGCTCACCCAAGGTGGTGCACATGATGTCATTCGCCGTGGATCGGTACCGGCAACGCCTATCGGCGACACTTGAGATGGTCCTCGTGCACGTCGATCTGACCCGCCGGCTGCCCGTGGCGATGCCGGTCGACATCGCCGCTGCTTTCGACGAGCACGTCAGGTACTCGTCGACCCTGGAGTGGGCCGCGCCCGTCTGCGGCGCGATGGGCGTGCGACGTCAACCATGAAACGGCCAGCGGCCCGGTGATTACCGCCGTCAAACCTATCGCCGGCGGCCAAACCTCAGCAACCGCCACATATACCGCGGCAGTTGCGGAGTCGGGACGCGGGCCGGCCAGTCGTCGGCGCGGAAGTAGGCATCAGACCCGCCGTCGACGAAAAGCACACTGCCGCTGAGAAAGGCGGCGGCATCCGACAACATGAACACCATCCAGTCCGCGAGGTGCGTGGGATCACCGAACCCACCGACCGGGACCGGGAACGCGCGGATGGCCCTGGCTTCACGCGGTGTGGCCAGCTGTCGCTCGAGCAGGGGGGTCATCACCGCGCCCGGAGCGATCGCGTTGAGCCGGATACCCGCACCCGCCCACGCCGGTGTCACTGCGGTCCGACGCACCCAGCGCGCCACCGCGATCTTCGATGCGCCGTAGGCCATCGAGGGGGCGGCCGATCGGAACACTCGTAGTGCACGCTCGGCCTTGTGGAGATCGCGGCCCAGTAACGCCCGCACGGCTCGCTGGGGCACCAACGGCATTGTCGTCGACGAATTACTGCCCACAACCACGACTTTCGCATCGCCGGCCGCCGCCAGTGCCGGGTGCCATGCCTCTAGGAGCTCGACCACACCTAAGAAGTTCACCGCCAGGATCCGGGCCGCGCTACCCGCGCCCGGGGTGGGGCCCACACCAGCGGCCAGCACGGCACCGTCGAGTCGACCGTCGCCGGTAGCGCACACGGCAGCGGCGGCCGTCCTGCGTCCGTCGGGAGTGGACAGATCCGCCACGACGTCAGCGTCCTGAATGTCGACGCCGATCACGCGGTGACCCGCGGCCAGCAGTTTGCGGACGACGGCTTGGCCCATGCCCGATGCCGACCCGGTGACGGCGTAGGTTCCCATCCGCGTCGCTGCTAGGCCTTGGCTAACAGGCCGGCATCGACCACGAGCTGGGTGCCGGTGATGTAGCGGGCGTGGTCGGAGGCCAGGAAAACCACGGCGTTGGCGACGTCTACCGGCTCCACCCACGGAACCGGGAGCAGGTGGCGAGCCGCGAGCGCTTCTGCAGCGTCGGCCGCCGTCGGGCTGGTCAGGTCAGGCCGAAGGCGTTTAAACGTCGCCTCGTTGAGCACCATCGAGGTCCCGACCGCTCCAGGATGAACAGTATTGACGCGAATGGCGCGCGGGCCCAGTTCGTTGGCCAGCGTGCGCGCCAACCCAACCACGGCATGCTTGCTCGCAGTGTAAGCAGCGGTGGTGGCCGTGCCGCGAAGACCGTTGGTGGAGCTGATAATCACGACGGACCCGCCGCCCTCGCCGAGGTGCGGGACGGCGGCTTTGACGGTGTGCCAGACGCCGGTCACGTTGACATCCAGGGTCTGCTGCCAGTCGTGGGTAGTGATCTCCCACGTCGGAGCCGACACCGTGTGGACGCCTGCGTTGGCTACGACGATGTCAAGGCGTCCCAGGTCGGCGACGGCGGCGTCCACCGCGCCGGTCAGTGCGCCCAAGTCGCTGACATCGGCCAGCCCCGTCACCGCGCGTCGGCCGCGCTGCGCCACCGCGGCGGCGGTCTGTTCGAGGTCTTCTGCTGCCGCCGGCACGTCCACCGGGATGACGTCGGCGCCTTCGTCTGCGAATCGCTCGCACAGGGCGCGCCCGGTGCCGCGCCCAGCGCCTGTCACCAGCGCCACACGACCCGACAGGCTCGACATCAGGGCGCCTTGGTCAGCGAAAACCCTTTGTACCCAGCCTCGGCGACTTCATTGCAGATGTCGAGGTAGGTCCCAAACCCGCCGAGGAACAGCATGAACACCCGCGGCTTGCCAGGCACGTTGGCGCCCATGTACCAGGAGTCGGCCTTGGTGAACAGGGTGGCCTCGGCTCGGCGCGCGCATTCGGCGACCCAGTTGTCCACCGCATCGGGAGTCGCCTCGATCGCCGTGTAGCCGTGATCGTCGAGATATCTGATCGAGTCGGCGATCCAATTCACATTCGCCTCGGCGTGCAGCACCATGTTGGCCAGCACCGCCGGCGCGCCGGGGCCGCACACGACGAACAAGTTGGGAAAGCCGTCAGTGCTCAGACCCAAGTAGGTTCGCGGCCCATTGCTCCAGTCATCGCGCAGCCGTTTACCGCCCCGGCCGACGATGTCGATTCTGGCCAATGCCCCTGTCATCGCGTCAAATCCGGTAGCCAACACGATCATGTCCAGGTCGTAATGGGCGTTGCTGGTGTTGACGCCGGTGGCATCGACAGATTCGATCGGCGTGTCTCGCACACTGATCAGTGTCACGTTGGGGCGGTTGAATGTCTGAAAGTAGTTGCTGTCGGTGCAGATCCGCTTGGTGCCGATCGGGTGATCCGTGGGGATCAGCAGTTCGGCCAGCGCGGGGTCATCAATGATGGCCCGCACTTTCTCCTCATAGAACTTGCGCGCCTCCTCGTTGGCGTCCGGGTCGATCATCTGGTCGGAGAAGGTTTTGGAGAACAGCACCCCGCCGAGATCCCAGCGTTTTTCGAACGCCGCGCGCCGCTCTTCGGGGCTGGCTTGCATCGTCAGTTTCGGATGGGCGATGTGCGGTGAGCCGCCGCCGCTGCGCCATGATAAGCGCCTGCGTTCGGCGTAATTGGCCTTGACCCGGGCCCGGTCTTCGTCGGTGAGAGGCCGATTGCCGGCGGGGACGCTGTAATTCGGGGTGCGCTGAAAGACGTAGAGTTGCGCGGCTTGTTCCGCGATGATCGGGATCGACTGAATGCCCGAAGATCCCGTCCCGATGACCGCGACGCGCTTACCGGTGAAGTCGACCGTTTCGTGTGGCCATGCCGCGGTGTGGTAGATCTCGCCGGTGAAACGGTCGAGGCCGGCAAAAGGTGGGGTCATCGCCGCGGACAATGGGCCCGTCGCCACCACACAGAACCGCGCGCTCACTCGTTGCCCGGTATCGGTGGTCACCGTCCACCGCAACCGCTGCTCGTCGAGAACCGCCGACGTGACACGGGTGTTGAAGACGATGTCGCGGCGCAGATCCAACCTGTCGGCCACCCAGTTGATGTAGCGCAGGATCTCCTCTTGGGTGGCGTACTTTTCCGACCAGTCCCACTCCTGTTGCAGGTCATCGGAGAACGAATAGCAGTAGTCGACGCTCTCGACGTCGCAGCGGGCGCCCGGATACCGGTTGAAATACCACGTGCCACCCACGTCGGGACCGGCCTCGAACACCTTGACCGTCAACCCGTCGGCGCGCAGCTTGTGCAGGGCGTAAAGCCCGGCAAAGCCGGCACCTACGACCACCACGTCGATGCCCTGGTCCAACCTGTCGTTCGTGCTACTGGTCACGAACAGCGACGGTAGGGCCGCTGCGCCCGGAATCGCAGGAGACGTCCCGGTGACTGGACGCCGGGATGGCGACCTCCCGTCCATCGGAATCCGACCACGACATCACGGACCAATGTGGCAAGGATCGGCCGCATGGCAGATGTCGAAGAACAAGGCGCCGCCCTGTGCACCGATGCCGCGGTGGCCACCGTAGACGTCGAGTTGGACGGTGCTCTCCATCGACTGCAATGGCGCCGCGACCAGACCCTGGTCGAGATGATGCTTGACGCCGGGATCAATGTGCCGCATTCGTGCCGAGAAGGGCATTGCGGCTCCTGCGTGGCGACCTTGATTTCCGGGGAGGTGGATATGGCCGGTGGAGATGTGCTGGGACCCGAAGACCGCGCCGACGGCTTGATCCTCGGGTGTCAAGCCCGGCCAGTGACCGACAACATCCACATTGAGTTCTAGGCGCATGAATGGCGTGCCGATATGACAGAGGTTGCGACGTGACCGGCAGGGTCGCTGGGAAGGTGGCCCTGATCACGGGCGCGGCGCGGGGAATCGGGCGTGCGCAGGCGGTGCGGTTAGCCCAGGAGGGCGCCGATATCGTGGCCCTTGACGTGTGCGCTCCCGTTGACACAGTGGTGGTTCCGCACAGCACAGTCGACGACCTGGAGCACACCGCCGCCCAAGTGCGCGATACCGGCGCCAAAATACATACCGAGATCGTCGACGTGCGCGATGTCGACGGCGTCCAGGCGGCCACCGATCGCGGTGTGCGACGGCTGGGAAGATTGGACGTGGTGTGTGCTACCGCTGGGATCACTTCGCGTGCACTGGCGCTGGACCTCACCGAGGCGGCCTGGCGGACTATGTTGGATGTCAACCTCACCGGTGTGTGGCACACGTGTCGGGCCGCTGCGCCGCACCTGATTGCGCAAGGTGGGGGTGCGATCGTCCTGACCAATTCGATCGCAGGCCTTCGCGGATTGGTGGGCGTCGCCCATTACACCGCGGCTAAGCACGGCGTGGTCGGCCTGATGCAGAGCCTGGCCAAAGAACTTGCGCCGCAGAATGTCCGAGTCAATTGCGTCCATCCGACCAATGTGGACACTCCGCTGATTCAAAACGACGCAGTGCGCAGCGCGTTTCGTCCCGACCTCGACAGGGCGCCGACGCGTGCCGAGTTCGCCGAAGCGGCCCTTCGCATGAACATGCTCGCGGTGCCGTGGGTCGAACCGGACGATGTCGCCAACGCCGCTTTGTTTCTCGCTTCCGACGAGGCGCGCTATATCACCGCGGTCACGCTGCCCGTCGACGCTGGTGCGACTCAACGATAGGGAGGGCGCAACATGAAAGAACTGTCCGCTGGCTTTCTTTCCCTTTGTCACGCTGGATAATCCGGAGCCGCATCTGCACCGCCGTTACACCGAATGGGCATCATGCTGCCGTGAGAGGAACGCCAGCACGGTGCTTTCGAAGGCTTGCTTCGCTTCGATCATCGCCCAGTGCCCGGACTTGGGAAATACGTGAAGTTCGGCGTCTTGGATGGTGCGCATCGGAATCAGCGCCATATCCGGTGGACTCACTCGGTCGTCGCGACCCCATGTAAGCAGCGTGGGGACGGTCAACTTGTGCAGGGCTGCCCACGGCATCGGGTTTTCGGACGCGGCCATCGCGGCGTTCATCGCGGCAAACGCCGCTTTGCCGTACATGCGGCGCGCCGCGGCCAGGGTGTCCGGATCGGTGGCCAATTGCCAGCGTTCCTCGACCAGTTCGTCAGTGATCAGGGACTGGTCGTACACCATCGATTTGAGCCAGTCGACCAGCCGCTGCCGAGTCGGGTCTTCGACGAACTCCTGCAACAGCCGAATGCCCTCACTCGGGCTGGGGCTGAAGATGTTGATGCCGATCCCGCCGATCGTGACCAGACGGTCGACACGATCGGGGTTGTGGATAGCGAAGTTGATGCCCACACCCCCGCCCATCGAGTTTCCGACGATGTGTGCCTTTTCGACGCCAAGCGCATCCAGGAACGGCGATACGGTGCCAAATGCCATGACCATTGGGTGGCCGCCGAAGTCATCGCTGACGCCGAAACCGGGAAATTCCAGGATGATGCAGCGGAAGTGCTCGGCGAAGGTGGGCAGGATGCCGCGGAAGTTGCGCCATCCGGTGACCCCGGGACCCGAGCCATGCAAAAACAGCAGCGGCTGCGCCGCCGTGGCCTCCGGGCCAGTGTCGTAGTAGCGCAAAATCCCTTGCGGTAGCAGGATTTCGCGTACGTCCTGCTCGCCTAGGAAGACCTTTTCGGAAGTGTCTGTCACGGTGTCAGCCTGCCACGGCGTCGCGGGTGGCACGCCGCGGTGTTCCGCTGACCGGGTGGTGCGATGACTGGCGCTGGATAGTGTCGTCACGGCGGACTGTGGTCCGACGACGCGGTCGGCGACACCTGTTGCTGCACAGCCGACTTGCGTCCACCAGGTTTGTCACGCCGTGTGCTGCTCGCGTTTGATTTCCAGGGCGATGTCGATGAGTTGGTCTTCTTGGCCGCCGATGAGTTTGCGTTGACCGGCGCGGTGTAGTAGCTGGTGGGCGGGCACGCCGTAGCGTTCGGATTGGCGGATGGCGTGCTTGAGGAAGCTTGAGTAGACCCCGGAGTAGCCCATGATCAGGGCGTTGCGGTCCAGCAGGCACTGGGCGGGCATGGCCGGGGCGACCACCTCTTCGGCGGCGTCGGCGATGTCGAAGAAGTCGATGCCGGTCTTGACGCCGATCTTGTCGAACACGCCGATGAGGGCCTCGACGGGCGCGTTGCCGGCTCCGGCGCCGAACCGGCGACACGAGCCGTCGATCTGCTTGGCGCCCGCGCGGACGGCCTCCACCGAGTTGGCCACCCCGAGCCCGAGGTTTTCGTGGCCGTGGAAGCCGACCTGGGCGTCGTCGCCGAGTTCGGCGACCAGGGCCGCGACCCGGTCGCGCACCCCTTCGAGGACCAGCGCGCCGGCCGAGTCGACCACGTAGACGCA
>NZ_LZIX01000037.1:0-25815 GCF_001666955.1 Mycobacterium sp. E735
CCCGGCCGGAATGCTGAGGGCGCGACGTGAAAGTGAAGCGCTGGCCGCCAGTGCCGCGCGCGAGGGAACGGCACCGCAATGAGCCAGTTGAAGATCACCCAGGTGCGCAGCACCATCGGGGCCCGCTGGAAGCAGCGGGAGAGCCTGCGCACGCTGGGCCTGCGGCGGATCCGCCACTCGGTGATCCGTGAGGACAACCCACAGACCCGTGGCCTCATCGCGGTGGTCAATCACCTCGTTGAGGTGGAGGAGACACAGTGACCATCAAGCTGCACGACCTGAAGCCGGCGCCCGGGTCCAAGACGGCCCGCACCCGCGTCGGCCGCGGTGAGGGGTCCAAGGGCAAGACCGCCGGCCGCGGCACCAAGGGCACCAAGGCCCGCAAGAACGTGCCGGCCACCTTCGAGGGTGGGCAGATGCCGATTCACATGCGGCTGCCCAAGCTCAAGGGGTTCCGGAACCGGTTCCGCACCGAGTACGAGATCGTCAACGTCGCCGACATCAATCGGCTGTTCCCGAAGGGCGGCTCCGTCGGCGTGGACGACCTGGTGGCCAAGGGCGCGGTCCGCAAGAACGCGTTGGTCAAGGTCCTCGGCGACGGCAAGCTGACAGTCAAGGTCGACGTGACGGCGCACAAGTTCAGCGGCAGCGCCCGCGAGAAGATCACCGCCGCGGGCGGCTCGGTCACCGAGCTCTGATCAAGCCAGCCGCGGAATGACCTCCGCGGCAAGGCGTTCCATCTCTTCGCGGTTCTCGCCGACGTCGACGCCCACGGGATTGAGCAGCAGGTACTCGGCGCCCGCGTCGATCACCGCACGCAGCCCGCGCACCACGTCGTCGGGCGTGCCGGACACCGGCACGTCCTCGACGCCGGGCATCGTGCCGTAGATCCGCCTCAGGCCCGCGAGCACGCGGGTCCGGGCGCGCGCCGCGTCGTCGTCGACCATCAGGTAGACGCGCTTGCCGATGGTGAAACGCGCCGGATCCCTTTGCTGTTCGCCGAGTTCGCGGCGCACCACGGTGACGGCCCCGGCGAACGCCTCGGTGGTCGACGAACCCGCGCCCAGGAACGAGTCGCCGTGGCGCACCGCCCTGGCCAGGGCCTTGGGCGCCAGGCCGCCGAACCAGATGGGCGGGTGCGGCCGCTGCACCGGCTTGGGCTGGATCGGCACGTCGTCGACGTCGCGGAACCGGCCGTGGAACGTCACCCGGGGCTCGTCGGACCAGGCGGCCTTCATCAGCTTCAGGCCCTCGGTGAAATACGAGATGTACGTGTCCTTTTCGACGCCGAACGCGGCGAACCTGCGAAAGCCCCCGCCGGTCCCGACGCCGACGTCCAGCCGGCCGTGGCTGAGCCGGTCGACCGCCGTGACGGATGACGCCAGCTGCAGCGGATCGTGCAGCGACGTCACCAGGACGGCGACCCCCAGACGAAGGCGCTCGGTGCAGGCCGCGCAGTAGGCCAGCAGCTCGAGCGGCGCCAGCAGCGGTGCGTCGCCGATGATCTGCTCGAGGACCCAGCCGCCCTCGAACCCGAGTTCCTCGGCGCGGAGCAGGTAGGCGCGCAGCCCGTCGGCGTCGAACCGGTCGTAGTCGAGCTGGGGGATGGCGATGGCGAACCTCACCCCACCACCGTACGGGCGCGGTGTCGGTACGCTGCAGACATGTTCGCCTTCCTGCCCTCGCTTCCCGGGGTCGACGACGTCCGCGCGCTGGCCGGGCGCGTCGACACCGCCCGCCACCACGGCGTGCCCAACGGCTGCGTGCTCGAGCTCGACCTGCGCTCGGCCCCACCCGAGGCGACGGGGTTCGACCCGCTGGCGCTCTTCACCGGCGGCAGGCCGATGGCGCTGCGCGACGCGATCGCCGCCATCCATCGCGCGGCCGAGGACCCGCGGGTCGCCGGGCTGATCGCCCGCGTGCAACTGGCCGCGTCGCCGCCGGCGGCCGTGCAGGAGCTGCGCGAGGCCATCGCCGCCTTCACCGCCGCCAAGCCGTCACTGGCCTGGGCCGAGACCTATCCGGGCACGCTGTCCTACTACCTGGCCTCGGCGTTCGGCGAGGTGTGGATGCAGCCCTCGGGAAGCGTCGGGCTGATCGGCTTCGCCAGCAACGCCACCTTCCTGCGCGACGCGTTCGACAAGGCGGGCATCGAACCCCAATTCGTCGCGCGCGGCCAATACAAGTCGGCGGCAAACCGTTTCACCGAACACGGCTTCACGACGGCTCACCGCGAGGCCGTCACCCGGATGCTGGAAAGCCTGCAGGAGCAGGCGTGGCGGGCGATCGCCGAATCGCGCAAGCTCGACCCGGGCGCCCTCGACACGCTGGCCGACCGCGCCCCGCTGTTGCGGGACGACGCCGTCGCGGCCGGTTTGCTCGACCGGATCGGATTCCGCGATGAGGCCTACGCGCGCATCGCCGAACTGGTTGGGGTGAAGGACGTTTCGGACGAGACCGCCCCGCCGCGGCTGTTCCTGTCGCGCTACGCGGGCGCGGCCCGCCCCCGGCTGGCCGCACCCAAGCCGCCGGTGCCCGGTCGCCGGCCCAAGCCGACCCTGGCCGTCGTCACGCTCGACGGCATGATCGTCGACGGCCGCGGCGGGCCCCAGTTCCTGCCGCTGGGCACCGCGACCGCGGGCGGCGACACCATCGGAGCGGCGCTGCGGGAGGCCGGCGCCGACGACTCCGTGTCCGCGATCGTGCTGCGGGTGAACAGTCCCGGCGGCACGATCACCGCCTCGGAGAGCATCTGGCGCGAGGTGACCCAGGCCCGCAAGCGCGGCAAGCCGGTGGTGGCTTCGATGGGCGCGGTCGCCGCGTCCGGCGGCTATTACGTCTCGATGGGGGCCGACGCGATCGTCGCCAACCCCGCGACGGTCACCGGCTCGATCGGTGTCATCACCGGCAAGTTGGTGATCCGCGACCTGTTGGACCGGTTGGGCGTCGGGTCGGACACGGTGCGCACCAACGCCAATGCCGACGCGTGGTCGATCGACGCGCCGTTCACGCCCGAACAGCAGGCACACCGGGAGGCCGAGGCGGACCTGTTCTACGCGGACTTCGTGCAGCGGGTCGCCGAGGCGCGCAACCTGACCGCCGAAGCCGTCGATCGCGTTGCGCAGGGCCGCATCTGGACCGGCGCTGACGCCCTCGAGCGGGGCCTGGTCGACGAGCTCGGCGGTTTCCGCACCGCGGTGCGCCGGGCCAAGATCCTGGCCGGATTGGACGCGGACACCGATGTCCGCGTGGTGAGCTATCCGAGCTCGTCGCTGCTGGACATGGTGCGACCCCGGGCCTCGTCGCAACCGGCCGCCGCTTCGCTGCCGGCTGCGCTGGCCGCGCTGCTCGGCCGCACCGTCAGCGGCATCGTGGACAACGTCGAACAGGCGCTGAGCGGCGCCAGCGTGCTGTGGCCGGGGCCGTCGCGGTTCTAGCGGCTAGCCGGTGAGGCCGCCGCTGATGAAGATGATCTCGCCGAGCGGGTCGTCGTTTTGCGGTGGCGGCACCTCGATGCCCTGGCGGTGGAACAGTTCCGTCCGGGTGGTGCCCTCGACGTCCCACCGCTTGGACCGCAGGTAGTCCAGGACGTGGTTGCGTTCGCCGGCGTAGACCAGCGACGCCATGTCGATGTCCACGCCGTGGTCGCGGAAGGAACCGGACATCTCCCGCACCCTGTCGGCATCGAAATCGATGATTCCGGGCACGAATTCGGTGGCGATGGTGCTGCCGGGCACGCTGAGCGCCGTGATGTTGTCGAACAACCGGTCCTGGGCCTCGGGCGGCAGGTAGATCAGCAGACCCTCGGCCAGCCACGCCGTCGGCGCGGTCGGGTCGAATCCGGACGCCTTCAGCGCCGCCGGCCAGTCCGCGCGCAGGTCGATCGGCACGGTGCGCCGCGTCGCGGTCGGTTCGGCGCCGATGCCGGCCAATGTGCCCGTCTTGAATTCGATGACCCGGGGCTGGTCGATCTCGTAGACCACCGTGCCATCGGGCCACGGCAGCCGGTAGGCGCGCGCATCCAACCCCGATGCGAGGATGACCACCTGCCGGACCCCCGCGGCGGTGGCGTTCATGAAGTAGTCGTCGAAATACTTGGTGCGCACCGCCATTCCGTCGACCATCGCCTGCATGCGCACCTGCGAGGTGTTCTCGATCGCGTCGAGGTCGAGCTCGCCGTCCATCATCTTGGTGAAGAAGTCGACCCCCACCGCGCGCACCAGCGGTTCGGCGAACGGGTCGTGGATCAGGCCGCGGGGATCCTTGGTGGCCATGGCGCGCCCGGCGGCCACCATGGTCGCGGTCGCGCCCACACTGGACGCCAGATCCCACTCGTCGTCGTGAGCGCGTGACATAGGCGCAACCCTAGCCAACCCGCTACGCGAGCGTCGCGGCGACGTAGCTCAACTCGCCGAAGGTGGCCGCCATCTCGTCCGCGGGGAAGTCGAACCCGTTCTGGGCGTAGAGCTCTCGCGCCGGATGGGTCGTCACCCGCCAGCCGTGGGTGCTGAGGTAGTCGACGACGACGTTGCGCTCGCCGCGGTAGAACAGGTCGGCCGCGTTGAGGTTGAGACCGAGACGCTGCCACCGTTCGCTGATGCGCTGCAATCGCTCCTCGGAGAACACGTTCGGGTCCGGCACGTGTTCGGTCGCCAGCCGGCTGCCCGGCGCGCTGAGCGCGGTCACGTTGTCGAACAACCGGTCCTGGGCCTCGGGCGGCAGGTAGGGGAGCAGCCCCTCGGCACTCCACGCGGTCGGTTGGGCCACGTCGAAGCCGCCGTCGCGCAACGCGGCCGGCCAGTCGTCGCGCAGGTCGATGGCGATCGTGCGGCGCTCGGCGGTCGGGGCGGCGCCGAGGCCGGCCAGCGTGTCGGTCTTGAACGCGATGACCTGCGGCTGGTCGATCTCGTAGACGACGGTGCCCGCCGGCCACCGCAACCGGTAGGCGCGCGTGTCCAGGCCGGACGCCAGGATGACCGCTTGTCGCACACCGTCTTTGGTGGCGCCGGTGAAGAAGTCGTCGAAGAACCGGGTGCGAACCGTGATCTGCTCGGCCCGCGACTTGCGGTTGAACAGCGGGTCGTCCTCGAAGTCGACGTGCCCGTCGACGATGCGGATGAAGGGCTCCAGGCCGACGGCGCGGACCAGTGGCTCGGCCAGCGGATCGTCGAGCAGCGCGTTGGGTCCCTGCGAGGCCACCGCGCGCGATGCCGCCACCATGGTGGCCGTCGCGCCCACGCTGGACGCGGGTCCCCAGCTGTCGCCGTCGCTACGTCCCTGGCTCATCGCGTGCCGCTCACGTAGAGCATCTCGCCCATGCGCATGTCGTCGTCCTCGAGTGGCGGAAGGCCGTTGGCCGCGAACAACTCCCGGATGCTGACCTTGTTCAGCCGCCACCCGTGGTCGGCGAGGTAGGGCGCCGCTTCGTTACGGTCCCCGAAGTAGACGAGCCCCGCCATGTCCAGGTCGAAACCGTGCGCACGCCAGCGTTCCGAGATGTGCTGCATGCGTTCCTTCATCTTGTCCTCGTCCCCGGGCTCCCGGTTGGGCGCGCTTTCGACGGCCACGCGGCTGCCCGGCGCGCTGAGGTCGGTGATGGTGTCCAGCAGGCGATCCTGCGCCTCCGGCGGCAGGTAGCCGAGCAGGCCCTCGGCGCTCCACGCGGTCGGCTGGGCGGGGTCGAATCCGGCGGCCCGCAACGCGGCGGGCCAGTCGTCGCGCAGGTCGACGGCGACCACCCGGCGGTCGGCGGTGGGCGCGGCGCCCAGTTCGGCCAGGGTGCGCGACTTGAAGTCGATCACCTGTGGCTGGTCGACCTCGTAGACGACGGTCCCGGCCGGCCAGTCCAGCCGGTAGGCGCGGGCGTCCAGGCCGGAGGCCAGGATCACGGCCTGCTTGATGCCCGCCCGCGTCGCGTCGAGGAAGAACTCGTCGAAGAACTTGGTGCGCACCGCCATGTTGTCCGCCATGCGGGACATCGCGCCGGCCGAACCGGTCGCGCCGTCGTGCGCGTCGTTCAGCTCGTCCGGGTTCACCTCGCCGGTCGCCAGCCGGGTGAGCAGGTCCACGCCGACGGCCCGGACCAGCGGCTCGGCGAACTGGTCGTTGATCAGCGGACGGTCGGCGCGGGTCGCCACGGCGCGGGCGGCGGCGACCATCGTCGCGGTCACCCCGACGCTGGACGCCAGGTCCCAGGTGTCGCCCTCGTACCGCGTAGAAGTCATGTCTGCCCCAATTCAGAAGTAGTTAAGCTAATATTTAGCCAATATAACAAGCTTCTACCACTGTACGCTTCCCGCGATTCGCGGCAACCTGGACTGATGGCTGATCGGGTACTCATCACGGGTGCGTCGTCCGGGCTGGGCGCGGCCCTGGCCCGCCGGTTGGCGGCCGGGAGGGCGGTGGTGGGGCTGGTCGCGCGCCGCCGCGACCGGCTGGGCGAGGTGCTGGCCGACTGCCGGCGCACGTCGCCGACGTCGGCGATGTGGGTGGCCGACCTGGCCGACACCGCCGCGCTGGATGGCCTGGCCGCACGTGCCTGGGACGAGCTCGGTGGCGTCGACGTGCTGATCAACAACGCCGCCGTCCCGAAGCGCCGCCCGGTCACCGCGCTGACCCCCGGCGAGGTGGAAGACGTGATGCGGGTCAACTTCTTCGCACCGATGCGGCTGACGCTGGCCCTGCTGCCGCGCATGGTGGCCCGTGGATCCGGCCTGATCGTCAATGTGTTGAGCGTCGGCGGC
Organism: Mycobacterium sp. E735; assembly: GCF_001666955.1. Taxonomy (NCBI): domain Bacteria; kingdom Bacillati; phylum Actinomycetota; class Actinomycetes; order Mycobacteriales; family Mycobacteriaceae; genus Mycobacterium; species Mycobacterium sp. E735. The sequence continues at coordinate 6,744 of NZ_LZIX01000037.1, forward strand.
CGGCTCGGCATCATTCACGAGTCCGCCTATTGCGCAAGCAAATTCGCGCTCTGCGGCTGGAGCGAGGCGATGGCCGTGGACCTGTACGGCTCCGGCGTCTCGGTGAAGCTGATCGAGCCGGGTCCCGTCGACACCGAGATCTGGGACCACCCCGGCAGTGAGGAACCCCTGTACCAAGGGCCCAAGGTGTCCGCCGACGAGGTGGCCGACGGCATCATCGCGGCGCTGGACGGCGACGGCTTCGAACACTATGTGCCGGACATGAAGGCGGTCGTCGACGCCAAGAACGCCGACCTGGACGCGTTCATCGCGGGCGCGGCGGGGATGGCTCCCCGATGAGGGCGCTGGTGTATGGCGTGCCGCCGGAGCCGTTCGAGGTGCCCGACGGGGCCAACACGCTCACCGCAAATTTGGGCCGCACCCCGACCGCGCTGCGCGACGTGCCGGAACCGCAACTGCCGCATGATGATTGGGTGCTCACCCGGCCACGGCTGACCGGCATCTGCGGCTCGGACTCCAAGCAGATCCTGATGGATTTCGGCGAGGGCGACGCCGACAACGCGATGTCGTCCTTCTGTTCCTTCCCACAGGTCATGGGCCACGAGGTGGTCGCCGACGTGGTGGCGCTGGGCCCGAACGCCCGTGGAGTGGAAGTGGGGCAGCGGGTGGTGCTCAACCCGTGGCTGTCCTGCGGGCCCCGCGGCATCTCCCCGCCCTGTCCGGCCTGCGAGGACGGCGACTACAGCCTGTGCTGGAGCTTCACCGACGGCGACATCAAGCCCGGCATTCACACCGGGGTCTCGGCCGACGTGACCGGCGGCTACGCCGAGCTGATGCCGGCCCACGACAGCATGCTGTTCGGCGTGCCGGATTCCATCCCCGACGAGGCGGCCGTGTTCGCCGATCCGTTTTCGGTGTCCCTGCATGCGATCACCCGCCACCCGCCGCGGGGATCGGGCCGCGTCCTGGTGTACGGCGCCGGCTCGCTGGGGCTGTGCGCGGTAGCCATCCTGCGGGCGCTCTACCCCGACGTGGCCGTCGCGGTGGTGGCGCGGTTCGAGGCCCAGAAGGAACTGGCCCGCCGGTTCGGGGCCGCCCTGGTGCTGGATCACGAGCCGCGCCAGGCCGTCATCGAGGAGGTGGTCGCGTGGGGCGGTGGCCGTCTGCGGCGGCCGTTGCTGGGTCTGCCGATGGCGCATCCCGGGGCCGTGGACGTCGTCTACGACACCATCGGTAAGCCGGAGACCTTCGAGGTGGGCGTGCGGGTGCTGCGCTCCCGCGGGACGCTGGTGAAGTCCGGCGTGCACGCGCCGGGCCGCTGGGAGTGGAGTCCGTTGTATTTCAAGGAGATCGCCCTGGTGGGCTCCAACGCCTTCGGCGTCGAGGAGGTCGAGGGCCGGCGCAAGCACGCCATCGCGCACTACCTCGACCTGGCCGCCTGCGGCCGAATCGACCTGCGCCCCATGCTGACACACACCTTTCGGCTCGATCAATGGCGCGACGCGTTCCTGGCGATCGCCAACCAGGCCGACAGCGGCGCCGTCAAGGTCGCGTTCGACCTGCGCTAGGCCGGATGTCGCGCACCCCGTTGATCGCGATGTCGATGGCGCGTTCGACCGCGACGCGCAGCTGTTGGCCGTCGTCACCCCCCTGCAGGCACACCAGCGCAGCGGCGATCGCCGCCCCCATGACCGAGCCGATGACGGCCGCGGCGGCCGTCGGATCGAGCGTGTCGGGATAGGCGCTTTGCAGAGCCCGGGCGAGTTGGGTCTCGGCGAGGAAGTAGCGATGCAGCGTGGCCGCTTGGACGGCGGGCACCGACATGATCATCGGCAGCCGGACTCCGGCCAGGCCACCCTCGACCTCCTCGGTGAGGGCGTCGGCCAGCATGTGCTGCATTGCGGCCACGAGGACCTGGGCCATCGGGGCATCCGGTCCGCGCCGCTCGATCAGCGCAACCGCGGCGTCGATCCGCCGCGCCAGGTGCGGGAAAAGGACTTCGTCCTTGCTCGTGAAGTAGTTGAAGAAGGTCTTGGTGGAAACGCCTGCGGCCGCGGCGATCTCGGCCACCGTCGTCCGTTCGTAGCCCTTCGCCTCGAACAGGCGCATGGCCGCGACGATCAGTTCCCGCCTGGTCCGCTGCCGCTTGCGTTCCCGCAAGCTTGTCCCGTCGGCCGTGATCGATCCTTTCCAATTATTACATTGAATGTAAGCTTATACCAGATGTAATTTTTCTGGCGTGGGCGCACCGGAGAGGACTGGGTCATGCAGCGGTTCGAGGGCGCGGTGGCGATCGTCACCGGCGGCGGGATGGGTTTGGGCGAGGCGCTGAGCGAGGAGCTCGGGCGCCGCGGTGCCACGGTCGTGGTCGCCGATGTCGACGGCGACGCCGCCCGTCAGGTGGCGGGGCGCCTCGAGCAAAGCGGGGCGGACGCAGCCGCCGTGCGGGTGGACATGGCCGACGAAACCGAGGTGGCCAAGCTGGTCGACGGCGCAGTGGCCGAATACGGACGCGTCGACTACATGATCAACAACGCCGGCATCGCGATCGGCGGGGATTCGCGCGACCTCTCGATGCAGCAGTGGCGCCGCGTGCTCGACGTCGACTTGCTCGGCGTGGTCTACGGGACGATGCACGCGTATCAGGTCATGGCGCGCCAGGGCCACGGCCACATCGTGAACATTTCATCGCTCAGTGGGCTGGTTCCGCAGCCGGGCAACGTTCCCTACTGCACCAGCAAGCATGGGATCGTGGGACTTTCGCTTTCGCTGCGCGCCGAGGGAGCGGACCTCGGCGTGCGGGTCAGTGCGGCATGCCCGGGCGACATGAAGACGAAAATCTACGACAACATGGTCGTGGTCAACATGCCGCGCGAGCGGGTGGCGACGCTGAGCCGGCGCACTCATTACCTGATGCCCCAGATGAGCGCGCCGGCCGCGGCCCGCGCGATACTGCGTGGTGTGGACCGCAACCGGCCGCTGATCGTGTTTCCCGCTGCGGTTCAGGTCATTTGGCACTTGTACCGCCGGTTCCCGGGCCTGTTCTATCGAATCAATGTCCACCGCATGAGGGTGTTTCGCAGCCTTCGGATTGATCAGGGGCGCGTGGCGCGGTAGTAGTTCAATTGCCCCAGGACGCGGTGGGGCGTCGACGCGAGCTCGGCGCACTCGAACCCCGCGGCGCTCAGCAGTCGGGGGATCGCGTCGCCGAGGTTGCCGGCCGCGTGCGGGTTGCGCCTGATGAGCCGCGCCAGCGGGCCGTGGTCGGCGGACGCGTCGCCGCCGATGTCGACCAGGTGCAGCCGGCCGCCCGGGCGCAGGACCCGGAAGATCTCCTGCGCGGCAGTGGCTTTCGCGTCGGCGCTGACATGGTGCAGCATCATCGACGACAACACCCGGTCGAACTCGCCGTCGGTGTAGGGCAGCCGCTCGGCGTAGCCCTGTTCGAAGCGGATGTCGTTTGATTTGCGCCGCGCCCGGTCCAGTGCCCTCGGGTCCGGGTCACATCCCGTCACGTCGACGGCGGGGTGGGCGCGTTTGACGCGGGTGGTGAGATTACCGGTGCCGCAGCCGATTTCCAGTACACGCTGGCCGTCGGCGAGTTCGGCCTGCGCGATCAGGGTGTTGTAGACCTTCGGCATTCCCAACAGCCGGGCGAACAGGTCGTAGCAGGGCAGCAGCGCGTCGTGTCCGGCGGCCGGGAGGTAGTCATGTGGATGATGTTTCGTCATACACTTCATGATGAGACGCTGATTCACAGGCAAGGTGGCCGATCTTTGGCAAAACTAGGACGATATTTCGCACCATGACCCAACCCGCCCGGATGATTCGGCACCGCAGGGGCGTGCCGATCTACGAGTATCGGACCGGTCCGGACACGCCTCCGGTGTCGGTGCTACGGGCCGGGCGGGAAGACTTGCCCGAGCAACGCCGCCACATTCACGAATTCCCGGCGCTCTGGTACACCCCCGATTCGGGCGTCGTGTATGTACTGGCGGCCGGCGCCGTGATCGACCCCGCCCAGGTTGTGGGCCTTATCGATGTCGGGGTCGGGGTGTTCTTCGATCCCGCGGCGCTTGGCGAGGCCGGGCGATCGCCATGGCCGGCGTGGCGGGCGCATCCGCTGCTGTTCCCGTTCCTGCACGGCAGATCCGGAGGACTGCTGCGGCTGGAGGTCCCCGCCGACCGCCGGTCGGCGTGGGAGGGCGCCATCGCGTCGATCGAAACCGAATTGAATACGCGCCGAGAGGGTTACCAGCAGGCGTCGCTGGCGCATCTCACGCTGCTGCTGATCGACCTCTCCCGGTTGGCGGTCGACGTGGTCGGCGACCTGCGACGCAGCGGCGAGCCACTGCTGGCCGAGGTCTTCGAGGTGATCGACCGTCGCCTCGCCGAGCCGTTGTCGCTGCGCGACGTGGCGGGCGAACTCGGCATCACGGCGGGACACCTGACCACAGTGGTGCGTCGCCGCACAGGACGCACGGTGCAGGAGTGGATCATCGAGCGCCGGATGGCCGAGGCCCGGACGTTGCTGGCCGAAACGGACCTGCCGATCGCGGAGGTCGCGGGGCGGGTCGGGATCGGCGACCCCGGCTACTTCAGCCGGCTGTTCGGCCGTACGCATGGCGTCGCGCCGCGCGTGTGGCGCGGTTCAAACCGTTAGCGCCCCTTTAGATCCCGTGATCGGCAGGTCGGTCGGCGTGATGACGCCTGGCCCCGCGTCGCACAGGAACGGGATGGCGTTGACCGCGGCCACGGCGGTGCTGTCCATCAGCACCGTCATCGCGTCCTGCCCGGCCTCGCCGAACCGGATCGTCGCGTCGACGCGCGGTTTGCCCTCGATCACCACGCTGAACCCCTCGGGGTCGCTCCACTGCGGGTCGAGCGCGTCGTTGCTCATCGTCCAGCAGATGGCAAGCTCGACCACCGGCCGGCCCCCGAGCAGGCCGCGATAGGTGCGGCGCTGCCCCCCGATGGTGCCGGCGGCGAAGTCCACCCACCCCAGCTCCAGATCGCGGGTCAGCACCGCCGGTTCGACGAACGCCTCCTTGGCGTCGAGTTGCACACCGAGCATGGCGGCGATCATGTCCAGCGTCTCGAAGTAACCGAGGCCGTATCGCTGCGTCGCCGGGTCGATGTGCGTCACCGGCTCCCGCGGTGTCTTGCCGAATCCCAGCACTTTCCATACGTCCCACACGGGATACGTTGTGCAGTCCAGCGTTTCGACGAGCGTGACTTTGTCGACCCGCCGGCACGCGCCGGTGAGGAAGCCGGCGACGACGTTGATGAAGCCCGGCTCGAACCCGGTCCCGAGGAAGGTCGCACCGCCCCGCTGCGCCGCCTCTTCGAGCGCCGGGAGCTCCACCGGGTGATGGGTGCCGGTCAGGAAGTCGCCCGTGGTGACGACGTTGATGCCGGCGCGCAGCATCCTGAGCACCAGGTCGTAGTCGATGGCTCGCGGCATGTAGCACACGCAGTCGGGGCGAAGCCCGATCAGCGCGTCGGCGTCGTCGGTGGCGGCGACGCCGACCGTGGCCTGCCCGGCCAGCTCGCCCGCGTCGCGGCCCACCTTGTCCGGCCCGAAGGCGTGGACGCCGACCACGTCGAAGTCGTCGCGGTCCAGCAGGACGCCGAGCGCGCGCTTGCCGATGTTGCCGGTCGACCACTGGACCACTCGGTACGGCGCCATGCCTCACACCGTATCGATGTCGAGCCAGCGGTCGATGTCGAACTGATCGTCGACGGCGCGGATCGTGGCGCCGCCGTGGCCGGGGTAGTGCGCGGGGATCACGGCGGCATTCGCTCCGACCGCCTCGGTGAAGATCCGCCTGCGGGTCACCGCGGCGGCGGGCGCGTCGATGTCGAAGGCGCAGGCGTCGGCGGGCCGGCGGAGTTGCAGTGGGCTGTGGGTGAGGTCGCCGACGAACACGGCCGGCTGGCCGGCGTCCAGCCACAGCACCGAGGAGCCCGGCGTGTGTCCGGGGGCGGGCCGCAGCCGCAGCGACGGGCTGATCTCGTAGTCGTCGGACCATTGGACGAGCTGGCCTTCGATGGGTGCGACGCTGTCCGCGAACACGAGCTGGTCGCCGCGCTGCTGGGCCGCCTCCTCCTCGCTGCGCGGCGTGCGCGCTGCCGCGGGGCCGTCGGGTGCGAAGTGGCGGTAGTCGGCGGCCGGGACGACGTAGCGGGCGTTCGGGAAGGTCGGGACCCACGCGCCGTCCTCGAGCATCGTGTTCCACCCGACGTGGTCGGAGTGGATGTGGGTGTTGACCACCACGTCCACCGCGGCGCGGTCGACGCCCGCGGACCGCAGGGCGCCCAGGAATCCGGTGTTCAGGTGGTCCAGGGGCGGCATGTGCGGGCGCGAGCGGTCGTTGCCGACGCCGGTGTCCACCACGACGGTCAGCCCGTCGACCTCGATCACCCAACTCTGGATCGCGATGTGCCACTGGTCGGTCGACGGGTCGAAGAAGTCGGGCTCCAGCAGGTCGGCGTTGTCCCGCCAGCCCGACGGCGGCGTGTGCGGGAAAAACTGCGCCCCCAAGTCGAATCGGAGTTCGAGTACCCGCGCCACGCTCGCGCGGCCGAACCGGACCGGGCGCATCAGGCGTTCGCGCGCAGGTAGCCGTAGACGGCGGCGAAGTTGCGGTTGACGTCTTCGGGGATGGGCACCGGGCCACCGAGGGCCCTTGCGCCCCAAACGATTTGGGCGGTCCGCTCGACCAGGGCGGTGATGTGCAGCACCTTGTCCGGGCGCGGCCCCACCGCCACCAGGCCGTGGTTGGCGATCAATGCGGCGCCCCGGCCGTCGAGCGCCTTGACGGCGTTGGCGCCGACGTCCGGCGTGCCCGACGCGGCGTACTCGGCACAGCGGACGTCCCCGCCGCAGTACACCGCGAACTCGTCGATGCAGGCCGGAATCGCCTGGTGCGCAATGGCGAACATGGTCGCCCACACCGGGTGGCTGTGGATCACACTGCCGATGTCGTCGAACGCGTGGTAACAGGCCAGGTGCAGCTGCAGCTCCGAGGACGGCGACCGGCCCTCGGCCGCCTGCAGCACGGCGCCGTCCGCGTCTATCAGCACGAGGTCGTCGAGCTGCATGTCGCGGTAGTCGACCGACGACGGCGTGATGACGATGTTGCCGTCGGAGCGTCGCGCGGAGATGTTGCCCGCGGTTCCCTCGACCAGGCCCCTGCGCAGCATGTCCTTGGCCGCGTCCAGCACCGCCGTTTCGGGGTTGTCTACGGATCTCATGGGCCGAGCACCTCCGGGTTGACGACGTGGGCGGGCGTCATGCCGGCCAGCAGCGCCTCGAGGTCGTCGGCCACCATCTGCGCCTGCCGAGCCTCAGTGTTCCACGTGGCGCCGCCGATGTGGGGCGTCAGGACGACGTTGGGCATGCCGACCAGCGGGTGATCGGATGCCAGCCACTCGCCGACGAAGTGGTCCAGGCCGGCGGCGGACACCTTGTCGCCGCGCAGCGCGTCGACGAGTGCGTCGGTGTCGTGCAGATGGGCGCGGGCGGTGTTGAGGAAGACCACGCCGTCGCGCATGGCGGCGAACTGCTCGGCGCCGATCATGCCGACGGTGTCGTCGGTGACGGGGGCGTGCATGGAGACGACGTCGGCCTCGGCGAGCAGTTCGTCCAGGCCGTGCCGGGCCTCGTCGTTGTACGGGTCGTGGGCGATGACCCGCAGGCCCAGGCCGGACAGCCGCCACGCGGTGGCGCGGCCGACGGCGCCGAGGCCCACCAGCCCGGCGGTGCGCCCGGCGACCTCCCAGCCGCGGAACCGCTGATAGGGGATGGTTCCGTCGCGAAAGATGTTGCCGCTGCGGACATCCGAGTCTGCGGGCAGCAGCCCGCGGGTGACGGCCAGCAGCAGCGCCACTGTCATCTCGGCGACCGCGTCGGCGTTGCGGCCCGGGGTGTTCAGCACCGGGATCCCGGCCGCGGTGGCGCCGGCGATGTCGACGTTGTTGGGGTCGCCGCGGGTGGAGGCGATCGCCCGCAGGCCCAGGCCGAAGACCGGGCCGGCCACCGAGTCGCTTTCCACCACAACGACATCGGCGGCCTCGGCGGTGATGCGCTCGGCGAGTTGTTCGGCGCTGTAGATCCGCAGCGGTGTCTGCTCGATCCAGGGGTCGTAGACGACGTCGGCGAGTTCGCGGAGCTTGGCGAAACCCGGCCCGCGCAGCGGGGCGGTCACCAGGGCGCGCGGTCTTGACGTCACGAACCCCAATGCTGGCGTACGGTGACGCCCGTGTCACGTGAAGGCGTCACAATCGGCATCGACGTCGGCAGCACCGCGGTCAAGGCGGTCGCCGCGGACGCCGACGGCCGGGTGACGGCGCGGGCGCGGATCCCGCACCAATTGCGGGTGCCGACGCCCGGCCGGCTGGAGCACGACGCGGGCGAGGCGTGGCGGCGGGGACCGGTGGTGGCGCTCGACCAGCTGGACCGTCCGGACGCGAGGGCGGTCGCCGTGTCGGCGATGGTGCCGTCACTGACGGCCGTCGACGCCGAGGGTGCGCCGATGACGCCCGGGCTGCTCTACGGCGACGAACGCGGCCGGGTTCCGGAACAGGACCCGCAGCCGCTGCCCGCGCTGGGCGAGGCCGCCGAGTTCCTGCGCTGGACCGCCGGCGAGGCGCCCGGCGCGGCCGGGTACTGGCCGGCGCCCGCGGTGGCCAATTACGCGCTGGCGGGCGAGGCGGTGATCGACTTCGCCACCGCCGCCACCGCTTACCCGCTGTTCGACGGGACCGGCTGGAATCCCGAGGCGTGCGCCGAACGGGGCGCCCGGCCCGACCAGATGCCCCGGGTGGAGAGCATGGGCGCCGCCGTCGGGCGCGCGGCGGGCGGCGGCGCCGCGCTGGGGATCGGCGCGATCGACGCGTTGTGCGAACAGATCGTGGCGGGCGCCGACCGCGACGGCGACGTGCTGGTGCTGTGCGGCACCACGTTGATCGTGTGGACCACCATCGCAGAGCCCCGGCAGGTGCCCGGACTGTGGACCATTCCCCACACGGCCGCGGGCAAGAACCAGATCGGCGGGGCCAGCAATGCCGGCGGGCTGTTCCTCGGTTGGGTGGACCGCGTCGTCGCACCCGCCGACCCGGCCGCGGCGCTGCCCGGGCGGGTGCCGGTGTGGTCGCCCTACATCCGCGGGGAGCGCACCCCGTTCCACGACCCGGATCGCCGGGCCGTGCTCGAAGCCCTCGACCTCACCCACGACGCCGCCGCGCTGCGCCGGGCCGCCTACGAGGCGTCCGGCTTCGTGGTCCGCCAGCTCATCGAGCTCGGCGGGGCGCCGGCGGCGCGGATCGTCGCCACGGGCGGCGGCACCCGGGTCGGGCCGTGGATGCAGGCCATCGCCGACGCCACCGGGCGGCCGGTCGAGGTGTCCGCGGTTCCCGAGGGGGCGGCGCTGGGCGCGGCCTTCCTCGCGCGGATCGCGGCGGGCCTGGAAACCTCGATCGCCGACGCCGCGCGCTGGGCCCGCACCGAGCGCGTCGTCGAACCCGACCCCGCCTGGGCGGCCTCGGTCGAGGACCGCTACCGACGGTTCCTGGAGCTGGGAAACCGGCGATGTAGCGCGCTTCCCCCACCGGCGTTCTAGGCTGGTGCAATGACCGACCACGACCGCAAAGCCGCCCGTCGCGAGATCGCCGATGCTCTGCTGAAAGCCCTTGAACGGCGGCACGAGATCGCCGATGTCGTCGTGGAGTCCGAGAACAAGGCGGCCGCGGTCGAGGCGATCGTCCGGCTACTCGACACCTCCCACGTGGCCGCCGAAGCGGTGATGGGAATGTCGTTCGACCAGCTCACCATCGACTCGCGCCGCAAGATCCTGACCGAACTCGAGGACCTGAACAAGCAGCTGAGCTTCACCCTCGGCGAGCGGCCGGCCAGCTCCGGGGAGACCCTGGAACTGCGGCCCTTTTCCGCCGATAAGGACCGCGACATCTTCGCCGCCCGCACCGAGGACATGGGCGCGGCGGGCGACGGTTCCGGTGGGCCGGCCGGCAACCTCGACGACGAGATCAGCGCGGCGCTCGGACGGCTCGACGACGAGGAGGCCGCCTGGTTCGTGGCCGTCGACTCCGGCGAGAAGGTCGGAATGGTGTTCGGCGAGTTGCTTGGCGGCGAGGTGAACGTGCGGATCTGGATTCACCCCGAACACCGCAAGAAGGGCTACGGCACCGCCGCGCTGCGCAAGTCGCGCACCGAGATGGCGTGGTGCTTCCCCGCCGTGCCGATGGTGGTGCGTGCCCCGGCCGCCAGGCCCAGCTAGCGGGTCGCCGCCATCGGGTTAACTCAGCGTCGCGGAGACGGTGACGATGTTGCGCAGCTGCGACGTGTCGTCCTCGGGGAAGACCAGACCGTAGTCGGCGAAATACTCGCGGCGCTCGCGTGTGCTGACCTGCCAGCCGTGGCCTGACAAGTACTCGACGACGTTGCTGCGCTCGCCCTCGAAGAACAGCCCGGACAGGTCGATGTCGCAGCCCAGGTTCGCCCACCGCTCGTTGAACTGATTGGCGCGTTCGGTCATCGTCCGGCCCGAATCGCCGTGGAATTCGGTCGCCAGCTTGCTGCCGGGGGCGCTGAGCTCGGTGATGTTGTCGAAGAGCCGGTCCTGGGCCTCGGGCGGCAGGTACATCAGCAGCCCCTCGGCGCTCCACGACGTGGGCTGTGCCGGGTCGAAACCGCTGCGCCGCAACGCTTCCGGCCAGTCGTCGCGCAGGTCGACGCTGACGGTCCGGCGTTCCGCGGTGGGAGTGGCGCCCAGCTCGGCCATGGTGGCGGTCTTGAATTCGACCACCTTGGGCTGGTCCACCTCGTACACCACGCTGCCGGGCGGCCAGCTCAACCGGTACGCGCGCGCGTCGAGGCCGGCCGCGAGGATCACCGACTGGCGGATGCCGTCGCGGGCGCCGTTGAGAAAGAAGTCGTCGAAGAAGCGAGTGCGCACGGCCATCGAATCGGTTTCCAGCTGCAAGTTTCGTTCGCCGTCTTGGACGTCCCCCGGGGCCAACTCACCGTCGACCAGGCGGCGAAAGAACTCCAGCCCGACGGCTCGCACCAGGGGCGCCGCGAACGGGTCGTCGATGATCGGGTCGGTGCCCTCGCTGGCCAGCGCGCGGGCCGCGGCGACCATGGTGGCCGTGGCACCGACGCTGGAGGCCAAGTCCCAGCTGTCTTGGTCAGTGCGTGTCATGGTGCTCCTATTTATTTAGCAAATGCAACGAGCCAACTGAACTCTACCTCCGGTGGCTTACGGCTTCCTGTGCATTTATGGGCGGTCGCCGACGGCCGTGGACGGCGTCACCCAATCCAGCTGTTAGTCTCGTACACGGTTTTACGCGCTTTAGATAAAGCGGCCGTACGTCCTGGCCTGCGGGTGTTGGGCGCGGAATGCAGGAGACCCCCCGGCTGCGCAGGAGGAAGAGTGCTTTCGGCTTTCATCTCATCGCTGCGGACAGTCGACCTGAGACGGAAGATCCTCTTCACGCTGGGCATCGTCGTTCTCTATCGGCTGGGCGCCGCTTTGCCGTCCCCGGGCGTCAATTTCCCGAACGTCCAGCAGTGCATCAAGGAGGCCAGCGGTGGCGCGGCCGGCCAGATCTATTCGCTGATCAACCTGTTCTCCGGCGGTGCGCTGCTGAAACTGACGGTGTTCGCGGTGGGGGTGATGCCCTACATCACCGCCAGCATCATCGTGCAGCTGCTCACGGTGGTCATCCCGCGGTTCGAGGAACTGCGCAAGGAGGGCCAGTCCGGCCAGGCCAAGATGACGCAGTACACCCGCTACCTGGCGATCGCGCTGGCCATCCTGCAGGCGACCAGCATCGTGGCGCTGGCGGCCAATGGCGGGCTGCTGCAGGGTTGCTCGCTGGACATCATTGCCGACCAGAGCATCTTCACGCTGGTCGTCATCGTGATGGTGATGACGGCCGGCGCGGCGCTGGTGATGTGGATGGGTGAGCTGATCACCGAGCGCGGCATCGGCAACGGCATGTCGCTGCTGATCTTCGTGGGCATCGCGGCGCGCATCCCGTCCGAGGGCAAGACCATCCTGGACAGCCGCGGCGGGGCGATCTTCGCCGCCGTCTGCGTCGCCGCCCTGGTCATCATCGTCGGCGTGGTGTTCGTCGAGCAGGGCCAGCGCCGGATCCCCGTGCAATACGCCAAGCGCATGGTGGGCCGGCGCATGTACGGCGGAACGTCGACCTACCTGCCACTGAAGGTCAACCAGGCCGGCGTCATCCCGGTGATCTTCGCGTCGTCGCTCATCTACATCCCGCACCTGATCACGCAGTTGATCCGCAGCGGCAGCGGCGGCGTGGGCAACAGCTGGTGGGACAAGTTCGTCGGCAGTTACTTGTCCGATCCGAGCGACCCGATCTACATCAGCATCTACTTCGGGCTGATCATCTTCTTCACGTACTTCTACGTGTCGATCACGTTCAACCCCGACGAACGTGCCGACGAGATGAAGAAGTTCGGCGGCTTCATTCCCGGCATTCGCCCGGGCAAGCCCACCGCCGATTACCTGCGCTATGTGCTGAGCCGGATCACCCTGCCGGGCTCGATCTACCTCGGCGCGATCTCGGTGCTGCCCAACTTGTTCCTGCAGATAGGCAATGGCGGAGCGGTTCAGAATTTGCCGTTCGGCGGTACCGCGGTTTTGATCATGATTGGTGTCGGTTTGGATACGGTCAAGCAGATCGAAAGCCAGCTGATGCAGCGCAACTATGAAGGGTTCCTGAAGTGAGAGTCGTTTTGCTCGGGCCGCCGGGGGCGGGCAAGGGAACGCAGGCCCAGAAGCTCTCCGAAAAGCTCGGGATCCCGCACATTTCCACCGGTGAGCTCTTCCGCAGCAACATCGAGAACGGGACCAAGCTCGGCCTGGAGGCCAAGCGCTACCTGGACGCCGGTGATCTGGTGCCCTCCGAGCTGACCAACCAGCTCGTTGACGACCGCCTCAGCGATTCCGACGCTGGCGGCGGCTTCGTCCTGGACGGGTATCCCCGGTCGACGGAGCAGGCCAAGGCGCTGCACCGGATGCTCGAACGCCGGGGCGCTGACATCGACGCGGTGCTCGAGTTCCGCGTCTCGGAGGACGAGCTGCTGGAACGGCTCAAGGCCCGCGGCCGCGCCGACGACACCGACGACGTCATCCTGAACCGGATGAAGGTCTACCGCGACGAGACCGCGCCGCTGCTGGAGTACTACCGCGACGAACTCAAGACGGTCGACGCCGTCGGCACCATGGACGAGGTGTTCGCCCGCGCCCTGCAAGCGCTGGGCAAGTAATCGTGCGCCCGCTGGCCCGGCTGCGGAGTCGCAAGATCGTGCCGCAGCGCACCCCCGACGAACTCGACGCGATGGCGGCGGCGGGGGCGGTGGTCGCGGCGGCGCTGCAGGCGGTGCGGGGGGCCGCGGTTCCCGGCGTGTCGACCCTCGGCCTCGACCAGATCGCCGAGTCGGTGATCCGGGAGGCGGGCGCGATCCCCTCGTTCCTCGGCTATCACGGTTACCCCGCCTCGATCTGCGCCTCGGTGAACGAGCGGGTGGTGCACGGGATCCCGTCGGCCGGAGAGATTTTGGCGCCGGGTGACCTGGTGTCCATCGACTGCGGCGCGGTGCTGGACGGCTGGCACGGCGACGCCGCGATCACATTCGGCGTCGGGACCCTCGACGCGGCCGACCAGGCGCTCTGCGACGCGACCAGGGAATCGCTGGAGGCCGGGATCGCGGCGATGGTGCCCGGCAACCGGCTGACCGACGTCTCGCACGCCATCGAAACGGGCACGCGCGCGGCCGAGGGCCGGCACGGGCTCGCGTTCGGCATCGTGGAGGGCTACGGCGGCCACGGCATCGGCCGGCACATGCACATGGACCCGTTCCTGCCCAATGAGGGCTCGCCGGGGCGCGGCCCGCTGCTGGCGCCGGGGTCGGTGTTGGCGATCGAACCGATGCTGACGCTGGGGACGGGCAAGACCGTGGTGCTCGACGACGAGTGGACCGTCACCACCTCCGACGGCTCCCGTGCGGCACACTGGGAACACACCGTGGCCGTCACCGACGCCGGTCCGCGCATCCTGACGCTGGCCTAAACCGGCGGGTCGGCGGGTCGCGATCGCAAGCGCGGCGGAGCCGGGCGCGGCGGGTCGCGCCGTTTGAACCGGGTCGCGATCGCAAGCGCGGCGGAGCCGGGCGCGGCGGGTCGCGGCGATTGAACCGAGCCGCCATTCGACTCGTTTCAGTAGTCGGAGGTGATGGAGTGGCTCGTGTGGCAGGCACTCGTGGGGCGTCGGAAGCTGCCGAAGCCGCCCTGATGAAGGCGCTCTACGACGAGCACGCAGCGGTTTTGTGGCGTTACGCGCTCCGGTTGACCGGCGACGCGAGCATGTCCGAGGACGTGGTCCAGGAGACGTTGTTGCGAGCCTGGCAGCACCCGGAGGTCGTCGGGGACACCGAGCGCTCGGCGCGGGCGTGGCTGTTCACGGTCGCGCGCAACATGATCATCGACGACCGGCGCAGCGCCCGTTTCCGCAACGTCGTCGCCTCGACCGACGAGGCCGGCGCACCCGAACGGTCGACGCCCGACGAGGTGAACGCCGCGCTGGACAAGCTGCTGATCGCCGACGCGATGGCGCAGCTGTCCGTGGAGCACCGGGCCGTGATCGAGCGGTCCTACTACCGCGGATGGACGACCGCACAGATTGCTGCGGACCTCGGCATCGCCGAGGGAACGGTGAAGTCGCGATTACACTACGCCGTGCGGGCGTTGCGGCTCACTCTGCAGGAACTTGGAGTCACCCGCTGAGGGGCTCCGAAAGCTTGAAGGGTGAAGAGGAAATGGATGACATGAAGGCGCCGCTACGGGGGATCGGCCCGCCCGACGACCCTTACGTGATGTGGGACGCCGCATACGTGTTGGGCTCGTTGTCGGCCGCCGAGCGACGCGAATTCGAGGCGCACCTGGCGCACTGCCGGGCCTGCCGGGAGGCCGTCGCCGACCTGAGCGGTGTGCCGGCCCTGCTCTCGCAGCTGAGCCGCGAGGAAGTCGCCGCGATGAACGACCCGGCCGCGCAATCGTTGGCGGCGACACCGGAGATGTCGCCGGAGCTGTTGACGTCGTTGCTGGCCAAGGTGAGCTGGCGCCGGCGTCGCACGCGCATCGTGACGTGGGTTGCCTCGTCGGCCGCGGCCGTGGTGCTGGCGATCGGTGTGTTCGTCGGCGTGCAGGGCTATTCGTCGCCCTCGTCGCAGCAGGTAGCCGCCTCCGCGGAGCCGATGGCGCAGGTGGGCACGACGCTGCTGACCTCCTCGGTGGAGCTGTCCAGCCAGCACTGGGGCACAGCGATCAACCTGCGGTGTGTGTGCCTGGCGCCGTTGAACGCGCACCACGACACGCTGGCGATGGTCGTGGTGGGTCGCGACGGCAGCCAGACGCGGCTGGCGACCTGGGTGGCCGTGCCGGGGCACACCGCGACGCCCGCGGGCAGCATCTCGACGCCGGTCGACCAGATCGCCGCCGTGCAGGTGGTCGCCGCCGACAGCGGCCAAGTCCTGCTGCAGCGCTCGATGTAAGGCCCTGACGTGTCTGGCCACGGGCGCTCCCTTCGGGTGCTGGTGGTGGGCGCCGGTGTGGGCGGCATCTCGGTGGCCCGGGGATTGCTGCGGGACGGGCACGACGTCACGGTCTTCGAGCGGCGGCCCGAGCTCCGGGCGCCCGGCGGTGCGGTGACGATCTGGTCCAACGGCGATACGGTGCTCCGTCAGCTGGGCGTCGACATGGACGGGGCCGGTCAGCTGCTGTCCACCGTGCGGGCCGTGACGTCCACGGGCCGCCCGCTGGCCACGCTGGACGTGACCGCGTTGGCCGACCGGCTGGGCGGACCCGTCCGGATGGTTCCGCGCCGGGTGCTGCTGGAGCGGTTGCTGGACGGCTTTCCGGCCGACCGCGTCCGCTGCGACTGCCGGGCGGTGGCGTTGGCCGGCACGCACGGCGGCGTCCGGGTCGAGTTCGGCGACGGCGGCTCGGTCGAGGGTGACGTGGTGATCGGCGCCGACGGCCTGCACTCGATGGTCCGCGACGCCGTCGGCGGCCGGGCGGCCAAGCCCACCGGCTGGTGCAGTTGGCAGGGGCTGATCAGCCTCGCGGAGATCCCGGACAGGGACACCGCGCTCATGGTCGTCGGCGAGCGGGGGAACCTGGGCCTGTGGCCGGCCGGGGGTTCCGACGTGCAGTGGTGGTTCGACCTGCCGTGGTCGCACGAGTTCGTGCGGCCGCACCGTCCGATCGAGACGATCCGTTCCCATTTCACCGGGTGGTCCGACGCCGTCGATCGGGTGTTGGCGGCGCTGACCGACGACGACCTTGCGCCCTCGCCGTACCCGCATTTCCGGCATCCGATGCCGCCCGCGGGGCGCGGCCCGATCACGTTGCTCGGCGACGCCGCGCACACGATGCCGCCGACCTTGGCGCAGGGGACCAACCAGGCCCTGCTCGACACCATGGTGCTGTGCAAGGCCCTCTCGGATCGGGCGACCGGCGCGGGCGTATCGAGTGCGCTGCGCAGGTATGAGAGGACCCGGCGGCGCAGGGTGATGGCCGTGTCGCGGGTCGCATCGCTGCCGGTATCGCACGGTGAGATCGTGTTGCGGCCGGCCGCGCTGATCCCGGACCGGCTGCAGGCCCGCGCGCTTACGATGTTTCTGTTGTGGACGAGCCACCGCCGGATGTCCGCGGAAATCGACCGGGAGATGGGGGCGGCGACGACCAGCCGATCCAGCTCATGAACGACGAATCCGTCAGGGTGCGAGGCGATTTCGACGCCCCGTCACGCTGGCTTTGGCTGGTGAAGTGGTGCGTGCTGGCGGTGCCGCACTACCCGATCCTGATCGGGCTGTACCTGATCTACCCGCTGTCGACAATCGTCGCGAGCGTCGCCATCCTGTTCACCGGGCGGTACCCGCGGCCGATCTTCGACTTCAACGTCGGCGTGCTGCGCTGGTCGTGGCGGGTGATGAATTTCCGGTTCCCGATGAACAGCACGGACAGGTACCCGCCGTTCACGCTCTCGTCGCGGCCGGACTATCCGGGCGATCTGCAGGTCGACTATCCGGAGCGGCTGAAGAACTGGGCCGTGCTGGTGAAATGGCTGCTGGCCATCCCGCAGGTCCTGCTCTGCTGGTCGATGGAGCCGCTGCTGCAGCTGCTGTGCGTGGTCACCGCGGTGACGCTGTTGTGCACCGGGACCATCCCGGGGGGCATGTCCGATCTCTTGCTGGGCATCGTCCGCTGGCGGTATCGGGTGGCCGTGTACGTTTCCCTGATGCGCGACGAATACCCGCCGTTCCGGATGGACCTGGGCGGCCGGTGACTCGTCGTAATCCGTTGTTCCCCTATGTATATCGGTTCGGCCAGCCGGTCTTCGACCGGTTGTTCTATCACCGGTACCGGCGCGCGGCGCTGAGCAACGCGACCGGCCGGCTGTTGATGCTCGGCCTCGGGCCGGGAACCGACCTGAGGTTCCTGCCCGCGGCGGTGACGTCGGTCGCCGCCGTGGAGCCGGAGGCGCCGTTCCGGCGGATGGCGTCCCGGCTCGCCGGTCGCCACGGCGTCGCCGTCGACATCGTGGAGGGGACCGGTGAGTCGATCCCCTTCCCGGACAACAGCTTCGACTCGGTGCACATCGGTCTGGTGTTGTGCTCGGTCGACGACGTGGCCGCCACGCTGGGTGAGATCCGCCGCGTGCTCACCCCCGGCGGAAGGCTCGTCGTCCTCGAGCATGTGCGGGGGGACGGCACGACCGGCCGCTTCCAGGACCTGGTCGCGAAGCCGTGGTCGTGGCTGGCCGCCGGATGCGAGCCGAACCGGCGGACCCTGGATTCCATCGCCGCGGCCGGGTTCGACACCACCGCGCTGCACACCATCCCGCGCACGCCGGTCCCCTTCCCCTGCAAGCCCCATCTGCAGGGGTTCGCCACGCTCAGTCCACGCTGACGGCCTCGATGATGTTGAGCCGGGCCGCCCGCCGCGCCGGTGGCAGCGAGCCGAGCAAGCAGATCGTCAGCGCACCCGCGGTGAAGGCCAGGGCCATCGGGCTCAGGCGGAAGCCGACCGGAAAATTCATGATGTCCCCGCTGATCAGGCTGAACAGCCACTGGTCGGTCAGGCCGAACAACAGCCCCAAAAGGCCGCCCACCAAACCGATTCCAGCCGCCTCGGCCAGGACGGTCCGCAGGGTGAACCGGCGGCTGGACCCCATGGCCCGAAGCACGCCGATCTCGCGGCGGCGTTCGGTCACCGAGAGGGTCAGCGTGTTGAGCAGCGCGACGGCGGCCACCGCGACGACGATGACCCACACGGCGTTGGCGATGAACATGCTCTGATGCAGCGGGGCCTCAAGCCCGGCCAGCGCCGCGCGGCCGTCGTACACCTGGTTCGGCGCCGGCACCACCCGGCGGACCTCCGACAGCAGCCGCTTCGGATCCGTCCCGGGTGCGGCGGTGATCTGCAACGTCGTCGCGGCCGGGCGGTCGAACCACGCCCGCAGGTGGTCGAGATCGATACCCACGGTGCCGATGACGGTCGAGAAGAACGGCACCAGGGCCAGCACGGCGGCCTCGCGCGGGCCGTGCGGCGTCTGCAACTGCAGCCGGTCGCCGGCGCGGACATGCAGCGTCGCACCGAGATTCTGGGTGAGCACCACGCCCCGGCCCGCGAGCACGTCGGCGCGCAGGCGTTCGTCGAGCGCGCGCAAGAGCGCATCATGGGTGCCACCGGAGAAGCCGTCGAGCAGGACGCGGGTGCCCCCGACGACGGCGAACCCGAATGCCCCCTCGGTCACCCGCGCGACCCCGGGGACTGCGGCGACCCGCTCCGAAAGGCCTTGCGGCAGAGGATCGGTGGGGTAGCTGTCGGGGGGATCCGCGCTCACCCAGACGGCGGCGTCGGCGACGGGGGACAACATGCCGCGGGCCGAGCGGATCATGTCGGCGTTGGTGCCGGTGATCACCACGGTGGTGACCACACCGATGCACACGGTCATC
>NZ_LZIX01000038.1:0-30429 GCF_001666955.1 Mycobacterium sp. E735
TCATCGGTTGGCCGCGGGATGGTCGGCATCACCTCATCGACTGGGGCGGAGCCACTTTCGATGTCCTCGGCCCGCTGAACTGGCAAGCGATCAAGTCGACGCCTCGCGCGTTGCAAATGCTGCGGTTCGCGCGCCGCGTGGTTCGCCAGCGGGCCGTTCTCGACGGCAGCATGGCACACGAGCTTCTGCTTGCCGCCGACGAAGGCAAGCTGTCGCATCGCGAGTGTCCGCCGCTGATGGTCGACTATCTCGCGCCGTCGATCGACACCACCATGAGCGCCATCTCCAACGCGTTGCACCTGTTCGCCAGCCACCCCGAGCAGTGGCGGCTGCTGAAAGAGGACCCGGGCCTCATGACGAACGCCGTCAATGAAGTGGTCCGGTACGAGCCCCCGCTGCGCGCATTCGCGCGCTGGGTGGCCAGCCAAACTGAAATAGCCGGCACGCCAATGCCGTCCGGTGCTCGCGCCCTTGTGATGTACGCCTCTGCCAACCGAGACGAACGCGAATGGGAGGAACCCGAAGTCTTCGACATCCGCCGCGACGCCAGCCGTCAAATCGGCTTCGGCCACGGAGCGCATGCCTGCGCCGGCCAAGGTCTGGCGCGCCTGGAAACGTCGGCCATGCTGCGCGCACTGATTGAGCGCGTCGACCGCATCGAGGTCACCGGAACACCGAAGTGGGCGATGAACAACATCATCCGCCGTCACGAGGCCCTGCCGCTCAAGCTGGTTCCGGCATAAATTCGCGTGGTGTCAGCTCGACGCCGCCCGCGCCAAACTGAAAGGGACTCAATGAGACTCTTGCCCCCGGCCGCCGAGCCGTTCACTGCTCCGCCCGACCGGGACATGCTCCCCTCGGAGCGCCGAGAATTCGTCCGCACGCACCGGACGTGTGTCTTCGGTTACCGCCGCCGCCATGACGGCCCGGCCATGTCGATCGTGTATTACGTCCCGACCGATGACGATGAGCTGCTCGTGTCCACCATGGCCGGACGCGCGAAGGCGAACGCGGTGGCGCGGGACCCGAAAGTGAGCATTTGTGTGCTCGACGAGCGCTGGCCGTTCTCCTTCTTGCAGGTATACGCCGACGCCGTCGTCGATAAAGACCCCGACCTCACCGTCGACGTCATGATGGCCGTCGGCTGGCGCATGTCCGGACACCAGGCGGGCGCGGAAGCCCGGCCGTTCGTCCGGGAAATGGCCGAGCGCGAAGACAGACTGGTGCTTCGTTGTCGTCCCTACGCGACCTTCGCCACACCGCCGCGTCACCTGTATGCGAACGAGGAAGCGAACGAGCTGACGCACTGGGGATCATCGTCGCTCCCCTGGAACGCTCCGGATCCGGTTGCCCGGTAGCTGAATCAGGCCCCGTACACGGGAACCGGCGGGCGGGCCTTGGCGAGCAGGTCGGCGACGACGGGCCCCAGTTCCGCGGGATCCCACCTTGCGCCCTTGTCGATCTGCGGCCCGTGTGCCCAGCCCTCCGCGACCCGGATCTTACCGCCCTCGACCTCGAACACCTTCCCGGTCACGTCGCGGGATTCCGCGCTGCCCAGCCACACCACCAGCGGCGAGACGTTCTCGGGCGCCATGGCGTCGAAATCCTGGTCCTGCGTTGCCATCATCTCGGCGAAGACCGTCTCGGTCATGCGGGTTCGGGCCGACGGCGCGATGGCGTTGACCGTCACGCCGTAGCGGCCCATCTCGGCGGCGCCGACCAGCGTCATCGCCGCGATGCCGGCCTTGGCCGCGCTGTAGTTGCCCTGCCCGACGCTGCCCTGCAGGCCGGCGCCCGAACTGGTGTTGACGATCCGCGCGTCGACGGCCTTGCCCTCTTTGGACAACCCGCGCCAGTACGACGCCGCGTGCCGCATGGTGGCGAAGTGGCCCTTGAGATGTACGGCGATAACGGCGTCGAACTCCTCCTCGCTGGTGTTGGCCATCATCCTGTCGCGGACGATGCCGGCGTTGTTGACCAACACGTCCAGCCCGCCGAAGGTGTCGACGGCGGTCTGGATCAGGGCGGCCGCTTCGTTCCAGTCGGCGACGTTGGATCCGTTGGCGACGGCTTCCCCACCGGCCGCGGTGATTTCGTCGACCACGCCCTGGGCGGCGCTGCCGCCCCCGGCCGGCGAGCCGTCCAGGCCCACGCCGATGTCGTTGACCACCACGCGCGCACCTTCGGCCGCGAAGGCGAGCGCATGCGCGCGACCGATACCGCCGCCCGCTCCGGTGACGATGACCACGCGGCCGTCAACCACTCCCATTGTTCGTGTCTCCTCTACTTGATCGCGCCGGCGTTCGTTGTGGCCAGGTAGTGCGGCGGCTCGCCCCCGCCGTGCACCTCGAGCGACGCGCCGCTGATGTAGGACGCCGCGTCCGATGCCAAAAAGGCTGCGGCCCAGCCGATGTCGTCGGGCTTGGCGAGTCGGCCCAGCGGCACGTTCTTGGAGATTGCGGCGATGGACTCGGCGTCGCCGTAGAAGAGCTCGGATTGCTCGGTCTCGACCATGCCGACGACACAGGAGTTCACCCGGACCTTCGGCCCCCATTCCACCGCCAGGGTCTGTGTGAGGCTTTCCAGGCCGGCCTTGGCCGCCCCGTAGGCGCCGGTGCCGGGCGATGGCCGTCGACCGGACAGACTGCAGATGTTGATGATCGACCCGCCGCGGTCCTGGTTCTGCATCTTCTCGTTCGCGTGTTGGGAAACCGACAGTGCGCCAATGAGGTTGAGTTCGATGATCTTGCGGTTGAACTTCGCGCTGGACTCCGCGGTCAGCACGTACGGCGAACCGCCGGCGTTGTTGACGCCGACGTCGAGCCGGCCGTGCCTGTCGACGATGGTGTCGATGAGCGCCTTCACGGCGTCGTCGTCGCGGACGTCGCAGGAATGGAACTCGTACGGCAGGCCCTCGACGGCCCGCCGTGCGCAGGTGATGACCGTCGCGCCCTGCCCGGCGAACACCGAGCTGATGCCGGCGCCCACCCCCCGGACCCCGCCGGTTACCAGAACCACCCGCCCGGCCAGCCCCAAGTTCACGGCGTCGGATGCTTCGGCGCGAGTCACTGTGCTAGCGTACCAAGCAAGTGCTTGCTTAGGTAGTTACCCCACGAGGAAGTGGCGCCTTGCCCATCACATCCACCACCACCGAACCGGGCATCGTCGCGGTCACCGTCGACTTTCCCCCGGTCAACGCCATCCCGTCGCGCGGCTGGTTCGAACTGGCCGACGCCATCACGGCCGCCGGCCAAGACCCCGAGACCCACGTGGTCATCCTGCGGGCGGAGGGCCGCGGCTTCAACGCCGGGGTCGACATCAAGGAGATGCAGCGCACCGAGGGATTCACCGCGCTGATCGACGCAAACCGCGGTTGCTTCGCCGCCTTCCGGGCGGTCTACGAGTGCGCGGTGCCCGTCGTCGCGGCCGTGAACGGCTTCTGCGTCGGCGGCGGCATCGGCCTGGTCGGCAACTCCGACGTCATCGTGGCCTCCGAGGACGCCACCTTCGGGCTGCCGGAGGTCGAGCGCGGTGCGCTCGGGGCGGCCACCCACCTGTCGCGGCTGGTGCCGCAGCACATGATGCGGCGGCTGTTCTTCACCGCCGCGACCGTCGACGCCGCCACCCTGCACCATTTCGGTTCGGTGCACGAGGTGGTGCCGCGCGACGAGCTGGATGAGGCCGCATTGAAGGTGGCCCGCGACATCGCCGCCAAGGACACCCGGGTCATCCGCGCGGCCAAGGAGGCGCTCAACCTGATCGACGTGCAGCGCGTCAATTCGAGTTACCGCATGGAGCAAGGCTTTACGTTCGAGCTCAACCTGGCCGGCGTCGCCGATGAGCACCGCGACGCATTCGCCGGTACCACGAAGCGTGAGAAGTCTTAGCCGCCGGCGACGATGCAGAACGAAGTGATGAGGAGCGGCGCATAGTGACCGACAAGAGAACCACCCTCGACGAGGCCGTCGCGCAGCTGCGCAGCGGCATGACGGTCGGCATCGGCGGCTGGGGCTCGCGGCGCAAGCCGATGGCGTTCGTGCGCGCCATGTTGCGCTCCGACGTCACGGACCTCACGGTGGTCACCTACGGCGGGCCCGACCTGGGGTTGCTGTGCTCGGCCGGCAAGGTCAAGCGCGTCTACTACGGGTTCGTCTCCCTGGATTCCCCGCCGTTCTACGACCCCTGGTTCGCCAAGGCCCGCACCAGCGGCGCGATCGAGGCCCGGGAAATGGACGAGGGCATGCTGCGCTGCGGCCTGCAAGCCGCCTCGCAACGCCTGCCGTTCCTGCCGATTCGGGCCGGGCTGGGCAGCTCGGTCCCCGACTTTTGGGAGGGCGAGCTGCAGACCGTGACCAGCCCGTACCCCGCGCCGGAGGGCGGGCACGAGACGCTGATCGCCATGCCGGCGCTGCGCCTGGACGCGGCCTTCGTGCACCTCAATCTCGGTGACAGCCGCGGCAATGCGGCCTACACGGGGATCGATCCGTACTTCGACGACCTGTTCCTGATGGCCGCCGACAAGCGCTTCCTGTCGGTGGAGCGCGTCGTCTCCACCGAGGAGCTGGTCAAAGCCGTTCCCCCCCAGGCCCTGCTGGTGAATCGGATGATGGTCGACTCCGTCGTGGAGGCCCCCGGCGGCGCACACTTCACCACCGCGGCACCGGATTACGGTCGCGACGAGAAATTCCAGCGGCATTACGCCGAGGCCGCCTCGACCGAAGAGGGCTGGCAGAAGTTCGTCCAGACCTACCTGTCGGGCAGCGAGGACGATTACCAGGCGGCGGTCCGCGCATTCGCAGAGGAGGCGGCCAAATGAGCACCACCCGCGCCGAGGTGTGCGCGGTCGCGTGCGCCGAGCTATTCAGGAACTCGGGCGAAATCATGGTCAGCCCGATGACGAACATGGCCTCGGTCGGGGCGCGGCTGGCGCGATTGACTTTTTCACCGGACATCCTGCTGACCGACGGCGAGGCGCAACTGCTGGCGGACACCCCGGCCCTGGGCAAGACCGGACCCGTCGAGGGCTGGATGCCGTTCGGCCGGGTGTTCGAGACACTGGCCTGGGGCCGGCGGCACGTGGTGATGGGCGCCAATCAGGTTGACCGCTTTGGCAATCAGAACATCTCGGCGTTCGGCCCGCTGCAACACCCGACCCGCCAGATGTTCGGCCTGCGGGGAGCGCCCGGCAACGCGATCAACCACGCGACCAGTTACTGGGTGGGCAACCATTCGAAGCGGGTGTTCTGCGAGGCGGTCGACGTGATCTGCGGCATCGGCTGGGACAAGGTGGATCCGGACAACCCGGCGTTCCGCTTCGCCAACACCCACCGCGTCGTGTCCAACCTGGGGGTGTTCGACTTCGGCGGTCCGGACCACACCATGCGCGCGGTGTCCCTGCATCCCGGGGTCTCGCCCGACGACGTCCGCGAGGCCACGTCGTTCGAGGTGCACGGCGTGGACGAGGCGGAAGAGACCAGGCAGCCGACCGACGAGGAACTCCGGCTGATCCGCGAGGTCATCGATCCGAAGTCGCTGCGCGACAGGGAGATACGTTGAACAGGCTGCGTACGCCGCTGACCGAGCTGGTCGGTGTCGAGCACCCGGTGGTGCAAACCGGAATGGGCTGGGTGGCCGGCGCGCGACTGGTGGCCGCCACGGCCAACGCGGGCGGGCTGGGCATCCTGGCCTCGGCCACCATGACGCTGGACGAATTGGCGACGGCCATCGGCAAGGTCAAGGCCGCCACCGAAAAGCCGTTCGGGGTGAACATCCGCGCCGACGCCGCGGACGCCGGCGACCGCGTCGATCTGATGATCCGCGAGGGCGTGAAGGTGGCGTCCTTCGCCCTGGCGCCCAAGCAGGAGCTGATCGCCCGGCTGAAAGAGGCGGGCGCGGTGGTGATTCCGTCGATCGGTGCCGCCAAGCACGCTAAAAAGGTGGCGGCCTGGGGCGCCGACGCGATGATCGTGCAGGGCGGCGAGGGTGGTGGACACACCGGGCCCGTGGCCACGACGCTGCTGCTGCCGTCGGTGCTGGATGCCGTGCAGGGCACCGGGATCCCCGTGATCGCCGCGGGGGGCTTCTTCGACGGGCGCGGGCTCGCGGCCGCGCTGAGCTACGGGGCGGCCGGCGTGGCGATGGGCACGCGCTTCCTGCTGACCTCGGACTCGACGGTGCCCGACGAGGTCAAGCGGCGCTACCTGGAGGCGGCGCTCGACGGCACGGTGGTCACCACGCGCGTCGACGGCATGCCGCACCGCGTGCTGCGCACCGGCCTGGTCGAGAGGCTCGAAAGCGGTTCACCGGTAAGGGGTCTCACCGCGGCCGTGCGCAACGCGGCAAAGTTCAAACACATGTCGCAGATGACCTGGCGGTCGATGATCCGCGACGGCCTGGCGATGCGCCACGGCAAGGAGCTGACCTGGTCCCAGGTGGTGATGGCGGCCAACACCCCGATGCTGCTGAAGGCCGGCCTGGTCGAAGGCAACACCGACGCCGGGGTGCTCGCCTCCGGACAGGTGGCCGGCATCCTGGAGGACCTGCCGTCATGCGCCGAGCTGATCGACTCGGTTGTGCGCGACGCGATCGCACACCTGAAGGCGGCGTCTGCGCTCGTCGAAGCGGGCGACTAAAGACCCTGGCCGCGGCCGCGACGCCACGTCACCCTGGAGGGATGATGACGCTGGCACCGGAAACCTGGCCGACCCCGCTCTTGAACGCGGTCCGAACCTCCAACAGATACCTGCTCAACCCGCTCATGC
Organism: Mycobacterium sp. E735; assembly: GCF_001666955.1. Lineage (NCBI taxonomy): Bacteria > Bacillati > Actinomycetota > Actinomycetes > Mycobacteriales > Mycobacteriaceae > Mycobacterium > Mycobacterium sp. E735. Next base: position 6,762 of record NZ_LZIX01000038.1, read on the forward strand.
TGCGGCTGGCCGGCCGCAAGAACTGGTATGCAGCGGCGATAGAGCACACCGGACGGCGGTCGGGCAAGGCGTACACCACACCGGTCGTCGCCGAGCGCATCGACGACGGCTTCGTCATACCGCTGCCCTACGGCACAGACGTGGATTGGCTGCAAAACGTGCGCGCCGCGGGACGCGCTACCATCGCGTCCCAGGGCGAGACATATCCGGTGGTGCACCCCGAGATCATCGACGCGGCGGACGCCCTCCCCCTGCTATCGGCTTCCCGCCGCCGCACCTTCGAACGGGTCGGCATAGCGGGTTACCTCAGGGTCAAAGACCAGCCGGCGAACTGAACGGCGCCTCGACCGTACGCGCGGGTTAAGCTATGATCTGAATATCGGTGAAATGAAGCTATAATCTTCATATGGCTAGGGTGAAGACTATACCTTCAATGCGGGCGACGCTGATCGGCGACGTGGTGGGGTCCCGGCGTGCCGGCGACCGGCCGGCCCTGCATCGACGTGTCGCCTCCGCGCTGGGCCAGGTCGCGAACGGCGCCATCGACCCGCCGTCCTTCACCGTGGGGGATGAGTTCCAGGGCAGCTACCCCGCCCTGGGCGGTGCAATCGATGCGGCGTTGACCGTGCGGCTGTTACTTGCGCCCGAGGTCGACGTCCGCTTCGGGCTCGGATGGGGCGCGGTGACCGTCCTCGACGCCGACGCGGGAATCCAGGACGGGCCCGGGTGGTGGGCCGCGAGGGAGGCCATCCAGCAGACGGCGGAGGCGCAGCGGCAGCCCGGCTTCTCGCTGGTGCGCACGACATTTCGGGCGGCCGCGGAGACGTGCACCGACGTCGCCGCGGTCAACGCCGCCCTGATTTGTCGGGACCATCTGCTTGGATCGCTCGATGAGAGATCGTTGCGGATTGTGAGGGGATTGATGGCCGGCCGGACCAAAAGGGACCTCGCGGCCGCCGAGGGGATCAGCCCGTCGGCGGTCTCGCAGCGCTCGAGCCGTGACGGTTTGGATCTCATCGTCCTTGCCAGCCACTACCTGCGGGGTCTGCCGTGAGCGCCGTCGCCGTCCTGCTCACGGCGCTCGGCATCGCCGACCTGTGTCGGCGGGCGTTCCGCCCGATGTGGGTCTCGCTGGCGGTCGGACCCGCCGCGGTGGCGGTGTTCTTGGTCCTGGGCGCCCTGTGGCATGCCGGCGACATCCCGCTGCTCGTCCTGGCCGCCGCGTCGGTCGTCGCATGGGAAGGGCTCTGCGCGCGCAGCGAACGTAGCGGCGGCCACCAGGGCGCGCCGCTGGCGGTGTTCGCCGCAACGCTGGCGCTGTTGACGTTGCTGTCCGGATGGTCGTCGACGGTCAACGGCGGCATCGCGCGGTGGGTGAGCTGGGTGCACTTGCCGCTCGGCCATGTCACGCCCACTCGGCTGCTCATGGTTGTCGGCGTGGTGCTGGTGCAATTCGCGACCGCGAACCAGCTCGTGCGCCTGGTGCTCGGTTCCGTGGGAGCGGTACGGCCGGTCGGCGAACCGCAACCATCGGACAAGCTCAAGGGCGGGCGGCTGTTGGGCCCGATGGAACGGCTACTGATCTTGAGCCTGGGTGTCGGCGGGCAGGTGGCCGCCGCCAGCGCGGTCGTCGCCGCCAAGGGCATCATCCGGTTCCCGGAGTTGAACGCCCAGCAAGGCCGCAACGGCGACGTCGGGATCGACGAGGTGACCGAGTACTTCTTGGTCGGCAGCTTCACCAGTTGGCTGTTGGCCCTCGGCGGGATCGGCCTGGTGCTGGCGACCCCGTAATGTCGAACACCGCGCCGAATACCGGCTCGGCGCAATGGTTTACAGCCGCTCGATGATGGTGACGTTCGCGGTGCCCCCGCCCTCGCACATCGTCTGCAGGCCATAGCGGCCGCCGACGCGCTCGAGTTCGTTGAGCATGGTGGCGAACAGCTTGGCGCCGGTGGCGCCCAGTGGGTGACCGAGCGCGATCGCACCGCCGTTGGGGTTGACTTTCTCGGGGTCGGCCTTGATCTCCTTGAGCCAGGCCAGAACCACCGGCGCGAACGCCTCGTTGATCTCGACGGTGTCGATGTCGTCGATGGACAGCCCGGTCTTTTCCAGCGCGTAGCGGGTGGCCGGGATCGGACCGGTCAGCATGAACACCGGGTCGGCGGCGCGGGCGCTGATGTGGTGGATGCGGGCCCGCGGCGTCAGGTTGTGGTCCTTGACCGCCTGCTCGGAGGCCAGCAGCACCGCGCTCGCTCCGTCGGAGATCTGGCTGGCCATCGCCGCCGTCAACCGGCCACCCTCGACGAGGGTCTTGAGGCCGGCCATCTTCTCCAGCGACGACTCGCGCGGACCCTCGTCCACCCGGAACGGCCCGGATTCCGTTTCGACGGTGATGATTTCGTTGTCGAAGTGACCGGCGCGGATCGCGGCGAACGCGCGCTCGTGGCTGGTCAGCGCGTAGCGCTCCATCTCCTCGCGCGACAGGTTCCACTTCTCGGCGATCAGCTCCGAGCCGCGGAACTGCGAGATCTCCTGGTCGCCGTAGCGGTGCAGCCACTGCTTGGATTCGTTGGTCGGCGAGGTGAACCCGAACTGCTCGCCGACCGTCATCGCCGACGAGATCGGGATCTGGCTCATGTTCTGCACGCCGCCCGCCACGATGAGGTCCGCGGTGCCGGCCATGATCGCCTGTGCGCCAAAGGAAATCGCCTGCTGGCTGGAGCCGCACTGCCGGTCCACGGTGACGCCGGGCACTTCCTCGGGATAGCCCGCGGCCAGCCACGAGAGCCGGGCGATGTTGCCCGCCTGCGCGCCGATGGCGTCGACGCAGCCGGCGATCACGTCCTCGACGGCGGCGGGGTCGACGTCGACCCGGTCGAGCAGTCCGCGCCATCCGAGCGCGCCGAGGTCGACGGGATGTATGCCGGACAGCGAGCCGCCCCGCTTGCCAACCGCGGTGCGCACAGCGTCAATGACGTACGCCTCAGCCATAGTTCAGTTCCCTTCCTTGGTAATTCCGCCAAGAACGATGGCGAGATATTGCTCGCCAACCTGGTTCGCGGTCAGCGGTCCGCCGGGCTGATACCAGCGCACCGACACCCAGGTGGTGTCACGAATGAAACGGTAGACGAGGTCGACGTTGAGGTCGGGCTGGAAGTAGCCCTCGTCGATGCCCTGGTTGATCACCTCGACCCACATCTTGCGTTGCTGCCGGTTCATGTCCTCGATGTAGGAGAACCGGGGTTGCGACAACAACCGTTGGGCTTCGTCCTGATAGATGACGACCTGCGCGTGCCGATGCTCGATGGCCTCGAACGACGCCATGAACAGCCCCTTGAGCCGCTCGAGCGGGTTGGCCTCGCTGTCCACGATCTCGCGGTAGCGGGCGAACAACCAGTCCAGGAAGCTGCGCAGCAGCTCGTCGACCATCTCCTCTTTGGAGGAGAAGTGGTGATAGAGGCTGCCGGACAGGATCCCGGCGCTGTCGGCGATGTCGCGCACGGTGGTGGCACGCAGGCCGCGCTCGGCGAACATCGTCGCGGCGAGGTCCAACAACTCGTCGCGGCGGCTGTTCGCCTGACCGGCCACTCGATCCACCCGGCCAGGATATCAACCAAGCGCTTGCTTGGCCAGCGATCCGATCACGGATGCTGACTGGACACCGAGATGACCTCGCCGGTGAGGTAGCTGGAGTAGTCGCTGGCCAGGAACGCGATGGTGGCGGCCACCTCCCACGGCTCGGCGGCCCGCCCGAACGCTTCGCCCGCGGACAGCCGGTCCAGCAGGTCGGCCGAGGTGGTCTTGTCGAGGAACTTGTGCCGGGCGATGCTCGGCGACACGGCGTTGATCCGCACCCCGTATTCGACCGCTTCGATTGCGCTGCAACGGGTCAAGGCCATCACCCCCGCCTTGGCGGACGCGTAGTGCGACTGCGAGTGCTGTGCCCGCCAGCCCAAGACGCTTGCGTTGTTGACGATCACGCCCCCGTGCGCGGCCTCGCGGAAGTAGCGCAGCGCCGCCCGGGTGGCCCGGAACACCGACGACAGGGTGACGTCCAAGACGCGGTCCCACTCGTCGTCGGTCATGTCCACCACCGGGGTCTGACCGCCCAGCCCGGCGTTGTTGACCAGCACGTCGAGCCGGCCCATCCGGGCCGTTGTCGACGCGATCAGCGCGTCCACCTGCGCGGTGGACGTCACGTCGCACAGCACGCTCTCGACCCGGCCCAGGCCCAGCGCGGACAGCTCCTCGACGGTCTCCCCCAGCCGGCGCTCGTGGTGGTCGGACACCACGACGTCGGCACCCTCGGCCAGCGCCCGCTTCGCGGTCGCCGAGCCGATGCCGGTGCCCGCCGCCGCGGTGACGACGACGACCTTGCCCTGCAAAAGCCCATGCCCGGCAACCTCTTTCGGAGCTTCGGACAGGCTCATCCCTTTACCTCCCGGGGCAGGCCGAGCACGCGCTCGGCGATGATGTTGCGCTGGATCTCGTTGGATCCGCCGTAGATGGTGTCGGCGCGGGTGAACAGGAACAGCCGCTGCCATTCGTCGAATTCACCGTCGGACAGGGTCAGCCCCGGCTTGCCGATCACGTCCATCGCCAGCTCCCCCAGCGCGCGATGCCAATTGGCCCACAACAACTTCGACACGTTATCTTTCCCGGCGGCCTGGCCGCCTCCTTCGACGTCCATGGTGGCCAACGCGTAGCTGCGCATCGCGCGCAACCCGGTCCACGCGCGGGTCAGCCGCTCGCGGATGAAGGGGTCGTCGGCGGCGCCGTTGCGACGCGCCAGGTCGGCGAGGTTGGAAAGCTCACGGGCGTAGCGGATCTGCTGCCCAAGCGTCGACACCCCGCGCTCGAAGGTCAGCGTGCCCATCGCGACCCGCCAGCCGTCGCCGGGCTGGCCGACCACCAGGTTGGCGTCGGTGCGGGCGTCGTCGAAGAAGACCTCGTTGAACTCCGAGTCACCGGTGAGCTGGATGATCGGGCGCACCTGCACCCCGGGCTGATCCAACGGCACCAGCAGGTAGGAAAGCCCGGCGTGCCGCTTGGACCCCTTCTCCGTGCGGGCGACCACGAAACACCACTGCGCCCAGTGCGCCAACGAGGTCCACACCTTCTGGCCGTTGATCACCCACTGGTCGCCGTCCAGCTCGGCGGTGGTGGACACGTTGGCCAGGTCGCTGCCGGCGCCGGGTTCGGAATAGCCCTGGCACCACAGCTCGGTGACGTCGAGGATCTTGGGCAGGAACCGCTGCTGCTGCTCGGGCGTCCCGAAGGCGATCAGCGTCGGGCCGAGCAGCTCCTCGCCGAAGTGGTTGACCTTGTCCGGCGCGTCGGCTTTCGCGTACTCCTCATAGAACGCCACCCGGTGCGCGGTCGACAGCCCGCGGCCGCCGTGCTCGACGGGCCAGCCCAGGCAGGTGAGACCGGCCTTGGCGAGGTGCTGGTTCCATGCCCGGCGCTCCTCGAACGCCTCATGTTCGCGCCCCGGTCCGCCACGACCCTTGAGAGCTGCGAATTCGCCGACCAGATTGTCGGCGAGCCATCGGCGAACCTCCGCCCGGAACTCCTCGACGTCCTGCATGCCCTGTAGGCTAACCTACCAAGCACTTGCTTTGTCGGCTCGGTGACGATGCGCGCCGCGCAGCGGCGTGGGAGGAACCGGGCAATCCAGGTAGGAGCAGTCTCGATGACCGGCGATGTCCGCACGATTCCCGCGGCGCTGGACCGTTTTGCGAGTCGGTTTCCCGACCACGACGCGTTGATCACCGACGAGCGTTCGTTCACGGCCGCGGCCCTGCGCGACGAGGTTCGCCGGGCGGCCGCCGCGTTGATCGCCCTCGGCGTGCGGTCGGGCGACCGGGTGGCCATCTGGTCGCCCAACACCTGGCACTGGGTGGTCGCCTGCCTGGCCGTCCACCACGCCGGCGCGGCGATGGTGCCGCTGAACACCCGTTATACCGCCGAGGAAGCCGCCGACATCCTGGCCCGCACCGCGACGCCCGTGCTGTTCGGGATGGGCACGTTCCTGGGCCACGATCGCGTCGCCGATCTGGATCGGGATGCCTTGCCCGCGCTGCGGCACGTCGTCCGGATTCCGGTCGAGGCCGACGATCCCGTTTCAGGGACGTGGGACGACTTCGTCACGCAGGGCACCGACCTCGAGTCTGTCGCCACCCGCGCCGCCGCCGTCACGCCCGAGGACGTCAGCGACATCCTGTTCACCTCGGGCACCACCGGCCGCAGCAAAGGGGTGCTGTGCGCGCACCGGCAGTCGTTGTCGGCATCGGCGTCGTGGGCGGCCAACGGCAAGATCACCAGCGACGACCGCTACCTGTGCATCAACCCGTTCTTCCACAACTTCGGCTACAAGGCGGGCATCCTGGCCTGTCTGCAGACCGGCGCGACGCTGATCCCCCACCTGACGTTCGACCCACTGCGCGCGCTGCAGGCGATCGAGCGGCACCGCATCACCGTGTTGCCGGGACCGCCCACCATTTACCAGACCCTGCTGGACCATCCGCAGCGCGGGGACTACGACCTGAGTTCGCTGCGGTTCGCGGTGACAGGGGCGGCCACCGTGCCCGTCGTGCTGGTGGAGCGCATGCAATCCGAACTCGACATCGACATAGTGCTGACGGCGTACGGCCTCACCGAGGCCAACGGGATGGGCACGATGTGCCGCGCCGACGACGACGCCGTCACCGTCGCCACCACCTGCGGGCGCCCGTTCGCCGACTTCGAATTGCGTATCGACTCAAGCGCTCCCGGCGAAGCGGGTGAGGTGCTGCTGCGCGGGCCGAACGTGATGCTGGGCTACCTCGATGACCCGGACGCCACGGCGGCGGCCATCGACGCCGACGGTTGGCTGCACACCGGTGACATCGGCGCCGTCGACGCGGCAGGCAATTTGCGCATCACCGACCGGCTCAAGGACATGTACATCTGCGGCGGCTTCAACGTGTACCCCGCCGAGGTCGAGCAGGTGCTCGCCCGGATGACGGGGATCGCCGACGCCGCGGTGATCGGCGTCCCCGACGAGCGCCTCGGCGAGGTCGGCCGGGCCTTCGTGGTGACCCGGCCCGGCGCCGACCTCGACGAACATTCCGTGATCGCTTACACCCGTGAACATTTGGCGAACTTCAAGGCACCGCGGTCGGTGCGGTTCGTCGACGCGTTGCCGCGCAATCCGGGCGGCAAGGTGGTCAAACCCCAACTGCGAGAGCTGGCCTGAATGGATCTGGAATTAGACGAGGAGACCCAGGCGTTTGCGGCCGAGGTCCGTGAGTTCTTGTCCGCCAACGCCGAGTCGATCCCGACGAAGTCCTACGACAACGCCGAAGGTTTCGCGCAGCACCGGCACTGGGACCGCGTGCTGTTCGATGCCGGGCTGTCGGTGATCACCTGGCCGAAGAAATACGGCGGCCGCGATGCGCCGCTGTTGCATTGGGTGGTGTTCGAGGAGGAGTACTTCCGCGCCGGCGCGCCGGGCCGGGCCAGCGCCAACGGCACCTCGATGCTGGCGCCCACGCTGTTCGCGCACGGCACCTCCGAGCAGCTGGACCGAATCCTGCCGAAAATGGCCAGCGGCGAACAGATCTGGGCGCAGGCGTGGTCGGAGCCGGAGTCCGGCAGCGACCTGGCCTCGCTGCGATCCACCGCGACCAAGACCGACGGCGGCTGGCTGCTCAACGGGCAGAAGATCTGGAGTTCGCGCGCGCCGTTCGCCGAGATGGGCTTCGGGCTGTTCCGGTCGGACCCGGAAGCCGAGCGGCACAACGGCCTGACGTACTTCATGTTCGACCTGAAGGCGAAGGGCGTCACCGTGCGGCCCATCGTGCAGCTGGGCGGCGATACCGGGTTCGGCGAGATCTTCCTCGACGACGTGTTCGTCCCCGACCACGACGTGATCGGCACCCCGAACGAGGGTTGGCGGGCGGCGATGAGCACCTCGAGCAACGAGCGGGGCATGTCGCTGCGCAGCCCGGCGCGGTTCCTGGCGACCGCCGAGCGGCTGGTGCGACTGTGGCAGGACAGCGGCTCGCCCCCCGGGTTCGCAGACCGGGTGGCCGACGGCTGGATCAAGGCGCAGGCCTACCGGCTGCAGACCTTTGCCACGGTGACGCGGCTGGCCGACGGCGGTGAGCTGGGCGCCGAATCGTCGGTGACCAAGGTGTTCTGGTCCGACCTCGATGTTGACCTACACCAGACCGCGCTGGACATCCTCGCCGCCGACGGCGAGCTCGCCGGCAGCTGGACGGATGGCCTGCTGTTCGCCCTGGGCGGCCCGATCTACGCCGGCACCAACGAGATTCAGCGCAACATCATCTCGGAGCGGCTGTTGGGCCTGCCCCGCGAGAAGTCCGGGGGCAAGAAATGAAATTCGCGCTAGACGAGCAACAGCGCGACTTCGCGGCCAGCATCGACGCCGCGCTCGGCGCGGCCGACCTGCCCGGCGCGATCCGTGCCTGGTCCGCCGGCGACACCGCGCCCGGCCGCAAGGTGTGGGAGCGGCTGGCCGAACTGGGCGTCACCGCGCTGGCGGTTCCGGAGAAGTTCGACGGCATCGAGGCGCACCCGGTCGACCTGGTGGTCGCGCTGGAACGCCTGGGACGCTGGTGCGTGCCGGGGCCGGTGGCCGAATCCATCGCCGTGGCACCGGTTTTGCTCGCCTCGGACGAGCGGTGCGCGGCGCTGGCCTCCGGCGAGCTGGTAGCCACGGTCGCGTTGCCACCGCATGCGCCGCGCGCGGTGGACGCCGACTCGGCCGGGCTGGTGCTGCTGGCTACCGACGACGGTGTGAGCGAGGCCGCGCCCGGCGACCGGCACGAGTCGGTCGATCCGAGCCGGCCCGTCTACGACGTGACCGCCACCGGCCAACCCTGGCAGGCGGAGGTCCGGCGCGCCTTCGAGTTCGGCGCGCTGGCCACCGCCGCGCAGCTGGTCGGCGCCGCCGAGGCGCTGCTGCGGGACACCGTCGACTACGCCAAGCAGCGCGCCCAGTTCGGCCGGGTGATCGGTTCCTATCAGGCGATCAAGCACAAGCTCGCCGACGTGCACATCGCGATCGAGCTCGCCCGGCCGCTGTTGTACGGCGCGGCCCTGTCGATGGAGCCCCGCGATGTCAGCGCGGCCAAGGCGGCGGCGGCCGAGGCGGGCCTGCTGGCGGCGCGGTCGGCGCTGCAGACCCATGGCGCGATCGGCTTCACCCAGGAAAATGATTTGTCGCTTTGGCTACTACGCGTGCAAGCATTGCGTTCGGCCTGGGGTACTCCCGAGGCGCATCGGCGGCGAGTGCTGGAGGCGCTGTGACGACCCGCGTCGCGACGACGCCGTGGAGCGACGAACAGGAGCGGTGCTCATGAGTGAAGAACGGGAGATGCTGCGGGAGACCGTCGCGGCCCTGGTGGCCAAGCACGCCAACCCGGCGGCGGTGCGCGCCGCGATGGACTCCGAGCGCGGCTACGACGAGTCGCTGTGGCAGCTGCTGTGTGAGCAGGTGGGAGCCGCCGCGCTGGTCATCCCCGAGGAGCTGGGCGGCGCGGGCGGCGAATTAGCGGACGCCGCAACGGTTTTGCAGGAGCTCGGCCGGGCGCTGGTGCCCTCGCCGCTGCTGGGCACCACGCTGGCGGAGCTGGCGCTGCTGAGCGCGCCGGAGCCGGATGCGGAGACGTTGGGCGGCCTCGCCGAGGGCACCTCGATCGGCGCGCTGGTTTTCGACGCCGACTACGTCGTCAACGGCGACACCGCCGACGTCGTCGTCGCCGCCACCGACGGCCAGCTGACCCGGTGGGCCCGCTTCACCGCGGAACCGGCCGTCACCATGGACCCGACCCGGCGGCTCGCGCGGGTCACGCCCGAGGACACCGAACCCATCGGCACCGACCCCGGCCTCGCCGACACCGCGGCCATCCTGCTGGCCGCCGAGCAGATCGGCGCCGCCGAACGCTGCCTGCAGCTGACCGTCGAATACGCCAAGAACAGAGTGCAATTCGGCCGGCCCATCGGCAGCTTCCAGGCGCTCAAGCACCGGATGGCCGATCTGTACGTCACGATCGCCGCGGCGAAGGCCGTCGTGGCGGAGGCCTGCGACGAACCCACCCCGACCAATGCGGCCACCGCGCGCCTGGCCGCCACCGAGGCGTTGTGCAACGCGGCCGCCGAAGGCATCCAACTGCACGGCGGAATCGCGATCACCTGGGAACACGACATGCACCTGTATTTCAAGCGCGCCCATGGCAGCGCCCACCTGCTCAGCACAACGCAGGAGGTTCTCGCGCGACTGGAAGCGGAGGCGCTCGAACCGTCGTGAACGACCACGTCGCGCGGCGCGCCGCCATCCCGCCGTTCTATGTGATGGACGTGTGGCTGGCCGCCGCCGAGCGCCAGCGCAGCCACGGCGACCTGGTGAACCTGTCAGCCGGTCAGCCCAGCGTCGGAGCGCCCGAGCCGGTACGCGCCGCGGCGGCCGCCGCCCTGCACGGCAACGAGCTGGGTTACACGGTGACGCTGGGCATTCCGGAGCTGCGCGCGGCGATCGCCGCGGATTATCAACGCCAGCACGGGCTTCGGGTCGAGCCCGACGACGTGGTGTTGACCACCGGCTCGTCCGGCGGATTTTTGCTCGCGTTCCTGGCGTGCTTCGACGCGGGCGACCGGGTCGCGTTGGCCAGTCCCGGTTACCCGTGTTATCGAAACATCCTGTCCGCCTTGGGGTGCGAGGTGGTCGAGATCCCGTGTGGACCACAGACCCGCTTCCAGCCCACCGTGCAGATGCTCGAAGAACTCGACCCGCCGCCCCACGGCGTGATCGTGGCCAGCCCGGCCAATCCCACCGGGACGGTGATCGCGCCGGCCGAGCTGGCCGCGATCGCCTCGTGGTGCGAGGCGGCCGGGGTGCGGCTGATCAGCGACGAGGTCTACCACGGCCTGGTCTACGAGGGGGCGCCGCAGACCAGCTGCGCCTGGCAGACATCCCGAGACGCCGTGGTGGTCAACAGCTTTTCCAAGTACTACGCGATGACGGGCTGGCGGCTGGGCTGGATGCTGGTGCCACAGGCGCTGCTGCGCGCCGTGGATCGGCTGACCGGAAACTTCACCATCTGCCCGCCGGTGCTGTCGCAGCTCGCCGCCGTTGCGGCGTTCACGCCGGAGTCGACGGCCGAGGCCGACGGCAACCTGCACCACTACGCGACCAACCGCGCCCTGCTGCTGGACGGGCTGCGCCGCATCGGCATCGACCGGCTCGCACCCACCGACGGGGCGTTCTACGTCTACGCCGACGTCTCCGAACTCACCAAAGACTCGACCGCGTTCTGCTCGAAACTGTTGAGCGACACCGGCGTTGCCATCGCCCCGGGGATCGATTTCGACACCACCCACGGCGATTCGTTCGTCCGGCTGTCGTTCGCCGGGCCCACGGGCGACATCGAAGAGGCCCTACGGCGAATCGGGTCCTGGATCTAAGCGTCCAGGATCTTATCGAGGCGCGCCTCGAGCGCGCCGCGCTCGCCCACGTCGGACACGTTGAGGCCGAACCGGTCCCTGAGGGTGTCGACCACCGCCGCGGCGTCGTCGAGGCGGATCTTCTCGCTGGCATCGGCGCGGTGAATGGCGAGGTTCCGGCCTGCCAGGTTCAGCCGGGCGTCGTCGGTTACGCGCGCGGCCGTCAGGCCGGTGACGAAATGCGACGACGGGTGCGTCGAGACGTACCAGCTGCCCACCGCCAGGTCGATGTCGGGCGCGGTCCGGGTGCTGAACTCGTAGAGCGGCTGCCACTCGCCCCGAATCTGGGCCTGCAGCACCAGCCCGTCGCCGCGGTCCTCCAGCCGGTAGGGCTCGTGCGTCGTCTGCTGCACGGTGCCCGTCTCGATCCGCAGCGGCGAGGGGGGTGTCTGCCCGCCGAAGCCGACGTCGACCAGGTATGAACCGTGGGAGCCGGGGAACGTCACCGCCAACACGGTGTGTGTCTGCGGCGGCGGCGACGGCGCATCGGGCGGCCGCATCCATACCACCCGACCGGCCAGGCGCCGCACCCGAAAGCCGAGTTCGGTGAGCACGTAGCCCATCAATCCGTTGTGCTCGTAGCAAAAGCCGCCGCGGCCCCGCTGAACGAGCTTGCGGGAGAGGGCGCCCGGACCCAGGTCGTCGACCGGAACCCCCATCACCGGATCGAGGTTCTCGAACGGGATCGCTTTGGTGTGGGCGCTCACCAAAGCCTGCAGGACCTCGAGATTGGGTGCCGTGGCGCCGCGATAACCGATCCGCTCGAAGTACTCGTCCAGGTTCAGCGTCATACGGCCATTCTGCTGGCAGGTCATCGGCAGGCGTGCGACGGCCGGTAGCGGGTATGCCGCTCGGTAGCCCCAAGCCTTGGATCGAAGGAGGAGCCGTGACCGATGTCGACCTCTATCTCGACCCCGTCTGTCCGTTCTCCTGGGTGACCGCTCGCTGGCTGATCGACGCCGGGCAGGCGACGGGAACGCCCGTTACCCTGCGGCAGATGAGCCTGGCGGTCCTCAACGAAGGTCGGGACGGCGACGACAAACAGCAACACATGATGGAGCGGTCGACGCGGGCGGGACGGCTGTTCGCCGCCGCCGTCGGCGAGCGGGGGCCGGAAGCGTTCGCGGGCCTCTACGACTCGATTGGCCGTCGCATCCACGTCGACGGCGAGGAGCTGACCGCACCCGCGATCCGCGAAGCCCTCGCCGAGAACGGCCTGGCGGAAAGCCTTGCCGACGCGCAGGACGACAGCGGCTTGGACGAGGCGGTCAAGCGGGCGCACCGGGTCAGCCAAGACACCCTGGGCGACGAGGCCGGCAGCCCGATCATCGCGGTCGACGGCCACGCGTTCTCCGGACCGGTGCTCACCCGAACACTGAAGGGACCGGGCGGTGTTCGGCTGCTTGAGGCCGTGCTCACCATGGCCGCAGTTCCCGAATTCGCCGCGCTGCAACGGCCGTATGAAGGCCCCCCGACCATCGAGGCGTGAGCGCCGCCGCCCCACAAGCCGACGAAGGTTGCCCGAAAAGCACATCCGTGAGGTTCTGAGCGCTAATCTTGACCTCGCCAATCACATACTTCGCGGAGGGTTGAGCGCCAGCAAATGCCTGATGAGCCACGGCCCGAGAGTGTCGCCCCGGTACCGAGCGGCATCGCCGCGGAGCTGGCGGCCGCGGGGTTCGAGGATGCGCGACAGGTAGCTCGTGGCGGGGCCGGGGTCATCTACTGCTGCTATGAGACCGCCCTCGGACGAAATGTCGCCGTCAAGGTGCTGCCGTCACACATCGACGACGACAGCCGCGAGCGCTTCCTTCGCGAGGGCTACGCGATGGGCGGGCTCTCCGGGCATCCGAACATCGTCAACATCCTGCGGGTCGGCGTCACCGGCAGCGGTAAGCCGTACATCGTGATGCCCTACCACTCGGCGGATTCGCTGGCCGTCCGGCTGCGCCGGGAGGGGCCGGTCCCGTGGCCCGAAGCCTTGCACATCGGTGTGAAGCTCTGCGGCGCACTGGAAACCGCGCATCGGACCGGAACTCTGCACCGCGACATAAAGCCCGCCAACATTCTCGTAAATGATTACGGCGAGCCCCAATTGAGTGATTTCGGAATCGCCCACATCGAAGGCGGTTACGAGACCGCGACCGGATTCTTCTCCGGCACCATCGACTTCACTGCGCCGGAGGTGATGACCGGCAATCCGGCCACGGTGGCCTCCGACATGTATTCGCTTGGCGCGACGCTCTATGCGCTCATCGCGGGCAACGCCGCGCACGAGCGCAAGAAGGGCGAGGACCTGATCGCGCAATATCTGCGGATCAGCACCACCGGAATCCCGGATATGCGGCCCGACGGCATCCCGGACGCGGTGTGCTCGGCGATCGAGAAGGCGATGTCGATCGACCCGGCCTTGCGGCCCGCCTCGGCCGAGGAGTTCGGCCGCGAACTGCAGGCCGCCCAGCGCCGCAACGGCCTGAAACCCGACGCGATGGCCATCACCGGACGCGCCTCGGCCGTGGCGACGGACGTTGGGCATGCGGCGCCGCCCGGGCCGCACAGCGAGGTGGCGCACCCATCGGCCCTCGACACGTCGAGCATGCCCCCGCCACCGCGGTTGCCGGCCGGGCACGACGACCCGACCTCGGCGATCAGCGCCCCGATCGATCGCGAACACGCGCGGGAGACCGCGCCTTTTCCGCAGGCGAGCCCGGCCGAATTGCCCGAGGCTGCCAGCTTGCTGCGCGCCGCACAAGCGTCGTCAACGCAGCCCACGGCGCGGCCACCCCAAGCCGCCGCGCCGCCGACCCGGGCCGGCGGCGCCCAGGGGCCGCCACGGGGCCCGGGGGCACGGGCGGCCGCGTGGTTCACGGAACCGGGCAAGAAGCGGAATCGCATCGCGCTGACGGCCGGCGCGCTCGCTGCGGTCCTGCTGTTGGTCGTCGGCGGCTTCTATTTCGCACTCTCACCCGACAAGAAAGCCGGTTCCCGAGGCGGTTCCGGCCAGCCGACCGCGCAGCCGCCCATGCAGTGGAAACCGATCACCAACGCCCGAATTTCGCGGGACGCCGCGGCCACCACGCAGGCCGACGGCACGATCTGGATCTTCGGCGGAATCCGCAGCGACGGCGCCCCCACCGGACTGCAGGAGGGCTACGACCCCGTCATCGACAGCTGGAAGGGCGGCGACGACCTACCTGTCGCGGTGTCGCACGCGATGGCCGTCACCTGGCAGGGAAACCCGGTCGTGCTCGGCGGCTGGAAATCTGAAGGCGGCAAAAAGGTTGCGTCCGACCAGGTTTGGCGGGTCATCAACAGCCGCTGGGTGGAGCTTCCGCACCTGCTGCAGCCCCGCGCGGCCGCGGCGGCGGCCGTGGTCGGTGACCGCCTGGTCGTCACCGGCGGTGTCGACGCGTCCGGCGCGCTGCTGAACACCACCGAGGTGTTCGACGGCAACGCCTGGAGCCTCGGTGCACCGATCCCGACCCCGCGTCAGCTGCTGGCGGCGGCTTCGGACGGGAAGCTGGTTTATGCGGTGGGCGGCACCAACGGCACCGCCGACCTGCCGGCGGTCGAGGCCTACGACCCTGCCGCCAAGAGCTGGGCGCCGCTGCCCCCGCTGAGCCAGCCGCGCAGCGACCTCGGAGTGGCGATCGTGGACGGGCGCCTGGTCGCGGTTGGGGGCGTCTCCTCGGGCCAAGTGCTCAAGACCGTCGCCGCGTTCGACCTGATGACGAAGACCTGGTCCGGATTGCCCGATATGACGACGGCGCGGCACGGCATGGCCGTCGACGCGGTGGAGAAGTCCGTGTACGCGATCGGCGGGTCGACCGCCGTCGGCGACGGCCAGCTCACCTCGTCGGCGGAAGCGCTGAAGCTGCCGGCCCGCCGGATCCAGCCGGCGTCGCAGTGGCGCTCGCTGCCGGACGCGCCGACGCCCCGGCTGATGATGGCGTGGGCCGTGCAGGGCGACAAGATCTGGATTCTGGGTGGCTTGCGGAACGGCACGGCGTTGCAGACCGTCGAGAGCTATGACCCGCACACCGGCGTTTGGCAGACCGGGCCGCCGCTGCCGATCCCGCTGCATCACGCGGCGGCGGCGACATACCGCGACGAGGTGGTGGTGCTCGGCGGAGCGAGCGATCAACTCGCCGACGCGTCCGACAAGGTGTTCGCGCTGCGCGGCGGCAATTGGGTTGAGCTGCCACATCTCACGCACCCACGCGCGGCCCCGGCCGCCGCCGTGGTGGGCGACCAACTGGTCGTAGTGGGCGGGCAGAACGCCAAACAGCTCGTCCCGCAGACCGAGGTCTTCGACGGCAACTCGTGGAAGGACGCCGCCGACATGCCGACCCCCCGCGAACACCTGGCCGCGGTGTCGGACGGCACCTACGTGTACGCCATCGGCGGGCGGTTCCTCTCCGCCGACAAGAACTCCGCGGCGAATGAGCGGTTCGATCCCCAATCGGGCGCCTGGACCAAGTTGGTGGGCATGCCGACCCCGCGCGGGAGTTACGGCGCGACCTACATCGACGGCCGCATCGTGGTGGTGGGCGGCGAGGAACCGACGATGGTCCTGAACGTCGTCGAGATGTACGACATCGCCGACGCCAAGTGGAGCACCCTGGCCCCGATGCCCACCGCGCGTCACGCCGAGGTGGTGGCGACGGTCGGCAACACCGTCTACTGCATCGGCGGCGCGAACCGCCCGACCCACGAGGGCCCGATCGCGACGGTCGAGGCGCTGGACTTCATGTAGCGGTCGCCGATGAGCGAGCGGCGACGCGCCGTCGACTGGTTGTACGGCGCCGGCCCTGCGCGACTCATCCTCGCGGCGCCCCGGTGCCGCCGGGTAGAGGCCAAGGTCACCCGGCCGAAGCCTGGCCGATCCAGCCGGTTGTTTTACCTACGCCAGATAGGGGGATCCCACTACGAGCCAGGCCCAGCGCCAGGCGAAAACCGATCTGATGGGAGCCCATGATGAACAGCACCGCTATCTGGCTCGTGGTCGCCGCCGCGGCGGTCTTTGTAATTCTGGCCGTCGTCGTCGCGCTCACCAGGGTGCGACGCCAACGCCGGCAACGGCAGGCGGAGGAGATCCGCGAACAGGCCAAGCTGGAGACCGCGAAGGTCGAACGCCGCGAGGCCCTGGCCCAGGAGACGGCCGCCAAGGCCCGCGCGGCCCAGGCCGAGGCGGAGGCCAAGGCGGCGGAGGCCGCCCGGCTGCAGGAACGGGCGGCCAACCATCAAAGCGAGGTCGCGGCGTCGCGAGAGCAACTGCAGGAGCAGTTGAAGCGCGCCGACGAACTGCACCCGGAAACCGATGCGAAGCCCGCGGATAAGCATGACGATCCCGACATCGCGCGGTCCTCGGAGGCGCACGACCCGACGGCGGACGTCGAGGGCGTCCGGCACGAAACGTACCGCGGAACGGCTTAGAGCCAGGTGTCCTGAGTGGTGGCGGTGAGAAACGCCTCCAGGTCGTCACGCCACTGCGCCGGCGTCGTCTTGTCCGGTTCGATGCCGGTGTACTCCCCGCGATAGAACAGCAGCGGGCGCGGCTTGATCTTGGGCGCCTCCGACAACGACTGCACCGCGCCGAAGACCACGAAATGGTCGCCACCGTCGTGCACGGACGCCACCTTGCAGTCGATGTAGGCCAGCGACCCGTCGATGATCGGCGAGCCGAGTTCCGAGGCGTGCCAGTCGATTCCGGCGAACTTGTCCGGCTCCTTCGAGCCGAAACGCGCGGAAACGTTCTTCTGCTTCTCGGTCAACACGTTGACGCAGAACCGGCCGCTGGCCTCGATGGCCTGCCAGGACCGCGACACCTTGGTCGGGCAGAACAGCACCAGCGGCGGATCCAGCGACAGGGCGGCGAACGACTGGCAGGCAAAGCCGACCGGGACCTCGTCGTGCACCGTGGTGATGATCGTGATGCCGGTGCAGAACTGGCCCAGCACCTGCCGGAAGGCCCGCGGATCGATCGGCGCCGACATGATTACCCGCGGGCGCCGACCGTGAAGTCGTGGCCCCACAAACTCACGGCGGTGCTTTCCCGGGCGACCCAGTCGTCGTCCTCCACTTGCCTTCCCTCGCAGCCGAATTCGACGTCGAACCCGCCGGGCGTCTTCATGTAGAACGACAGCATCAGGTCGTTGACGTGGCGGCCCAGGGTGGCCGACATGGGCACCTTGCGGCGCAGCGCCCGGTCCAGGCACAGACCCACGTCGTCGGCGTTCTCGACCTCCATCATCAGGTGCACGATGCCACTGGGCGTCGGCAGCGGCAGGAAGGCCAGGCTGTGGTGCCGCGGGTTGCAGCCGAAGAACCGCAGCCACGCGGGCGCGCCGTCGGCGGGCCGGCCCACCACCTGGGGCGGCATTCGCATCGAGTCGCGCAGCTTGAAGCCGAGCACGTCCCGGTAGAAGTGCAACGCCTCGTCGTCGTCGCGGGTGGACAACACCACGTGTCCCAGGCCCTGCTCACCGGTGACGAACTTGTGCCCGTACGGGCTGACCACGCGCCGGTGCTCCAGCGCGACGCCGTGAAACACCTCCAGGCAGTTGCCGGACGGGTCGGCGAACCGGATCATCTCGGCGACCCGGCGATCCGCCAACTCGGCGGCGGTGGCCTCCTTGTAGGGCACGCCCTCGACGTCAAGTCGGTTCCGAATCTCTTGCAGTCCTTCGGCATTGGCGCACTCCCAGCCGGCCTCCATCAGGTGGTCGCGCTCGCCGGGCACGATCACCAGCCGGGCCGGGAAGTCGTCCATGCGCAGGTAAAGCGCGCCCTCGGTGTTGCCTTTGCCCTCGACCATGCCGAGCACCTTCAGGCCGTATTCACGCCAGGCCGCCATGTCGGTGGCCTCGATGCGCAGGTAGCCCAGCGAACGGATGCTCATCACGCACCTCCCAGGAAATCGACGGTCAACTTGTTGAACTCGTCGAACTTCTCCACCTGCGCCCAGTGCCCACACTGCCCGAAAACGTGGAGCTGCGCACGCGGAATGGTCTTCAGCGCGACCAGCGCGCCGTCCAGCGGGTTGACCCGGTCCTCGCGACCCCAGATCAACAGCACGGGCTGGCGCAGCCGGTGCACCTCGCGCCACATCATCCCGAGCTCGAAATCGGCCCCCGCGAAGGACATTCCCATCGCGCGGGTCGCCATCAGCGATTCCGGCGTGCTGGCCAGCGCGAACCGCTCGTCGATCAGTTCGGGCGTGATCAGCTTCTGGTCGTAGACCATGACCCGCAGGAACGCCTCGAGGTTCTCCCGGGTGGGTTCGGCGGAGAACTTGCCCAGTCGCTTGACGCCCTCGGTCGGGTCGGGGGCGAACAGGTTGATGCTCAGCCCACCGGGCCCCATCAACACCAGCCGGCCCGCCCGGTCCGGGTAGTCGAGGGCGAACCGAACCGCGGTGCCCCCGCCGAGCGAATTGCCAACCAGCGGAACGCGTCCCAGCCCGAGCTGGTCGAAGAGCCCCTTGAGGGCCCGCGCGGCGTAGTGGTTGAACTGCCCGTGTTCGGCGCGCTTGTCGGAGAGCCCGTAGCCGGGCTGGTCGACGGCCAGCACGTGAAATCGCTGCGCCAGCACCGGAATGTTGCGCGAGAAGTTGGTCCAGCTCGCCGCGCCTGGACCCCCGCCATGCAACAGCACCACCGTCTGATCGTTGCCGACCCCGGCCTCGTGATAGTGCAGCTTCAGCGGCCCGTCGACGTCGACTTCGGCGAATCGCGAAGTCGAGTCGAACGTCAGCTGTTCGGTCGTGGCCGTCATTCAGCGCCGCTCCTCTCCCCCGCAAGCGGGTGGGGTCCCCGCGTCGCTCTTACGCTCTGCATCGTCGCCGGCGCACGGCCTAGACCATCGTGTCGCCCGGCGGCAACCCGAACTCGTTGTTCCCGAAGATCTGGTAAGCCCGCTCGGGGTCGTTGGCCGCGTGCACCCGGCCCGCGTGCGCGTCACGCCAGAACCGTTGCACCGGTTGATCGTTGCCCAGCGCGGTCGCGCCCGAAGCCTCGAACAGCCGGTCGATCGAAGCGATCGCCCGCCCGGTCGCGCGCACCTGGTCACGGCGCGCGCGGGCGCGCAGCTCGAACGGGATCTCCTTGCCCGCGGACAGCAACGCGTATTCGTCGGCGACGTTGCCGCTCAACTGGCGCCACGCCGCGTCGATGTCACTGGCCGCCTCGGCGATGCGCACCTTGGCGAACGGGTCGTCCTTGGCCTTCTCCCCGGCGAACGCCGCGCGCACCCGCTTGCCCTGGTGCTCCACGTGCGCGTCGTACGCGCCGTAGGCCATGCCGACGATCGGCGCAGAGATGGTGGTGGGATGCATTGTGCCCCAAGGCATCTTGTACACCGGGGCGGTGTTGGTCTGGTACCCGCCGGCGGTGCCGTCGTTCATCGCCTTGTAGGACAGGAACCGGTGCCGGGGCACGAAGACGTCCTTGACCACCACGGTGTTGCTGCCCGTGCCGCGCAGGCCGACGACATGCCAGACGTCGTCGATGCGGTACTCACTGCGCGGGATCAGGAAGCTGCCGAAGTCGACCGGGCGGCCGTCTTTGATCACCGGACCGCCGAGGAAGGCCCACGTGGCGTGGTCGCATCCCGACGACCAGTTCCACGAACCGTTGACCAGGTAGCCGCCATCGGTCACCACGCCGGCACCCATCGGCGCATACGACGACGAGACCCGCACGTTCGCGTCGTCGCCCCAGACTTCCTCCTGTGCCTGCTGGTCGAACAGCGCCAGGTGCCAGTTGTGCACGCCGATGATCGAACTCACCCAGCCGGTGGACCCGCACGCGCTGGCGAGCCGCCGCACGGCCTCGTAGAACAGGCCCGGATCGCACTGCAAGCCGCCCCACTGCTCGGGCTGCAGCAGCGTGAAGAAGCCGATGTCCTGCAGTTCCTGGACGGTCTCGTCGGGCAGCCGCCGCAAATCCTCCGTCGCCTGAGCGCGCTCCCGAATCCGCGGCAGCAGATCGTCGATGCCGGCCAAAACCGACTGCGCGTCACGTTGTTGAATGGACGTCACTTAAGTTTGCCTCCTGGGCCAGACTTACTCAGCGGGCTTACACCAGAGACTAGAACACGTTCCGATTTGTGTCGAGCAGGGTATTCCTGCGGCTGGTAGCGATACGAATCGGCTTTTCTGTAACATGTTCTAGTTGTAACGAGAGGGAGGATAGGGTCTTGGCCGAGGCCAACCTCGACGAGCCGCTCGGCGACCATGTCCTTGAACTGCAGATCGCCGAGGTCGTCGCCGAGACGGACGACGCGCGGTCGCTGGTGTTCGCGGTACCCGCCGAGCCGGGCGACCCCGACATCCCGCCCGAGCGGCTGCGCTACGCGCCCGGGCAATTCCTGACGCTGCGCGTCCCCAGCGAGCGCACCGGTTCGGTGGCCCGCTGCTACTCGCTGTGCAGCTCCCCGTTCACCGACGACGCGCTGACCGTCACGGTCAAGCGGACCGCGGACGGCTACGCGTCCAACTGGCTGTGCGAGCACGCGCGGGCGGGCATGCGGATCCACGTGCTGGCCCCGTCGGGCAACTTCGTGCCCAAGACGCTCGACGACGACTTCCTGTTGATGGCGGCGGGCAGCGGGATCACCCCGATCATGTCGATCGCCAAGTCGGCCCTCGCCGAGGGCAGCGGCCAGGTGACGCTGCTCTACGCCAACCGCGACGACAAGTCGGTGATCTTCGCCGACGCGCTGCGCGACCTGTCCGCCAAGTACCCCGACCGGCTCACCGTGGTGCACTGGCTGGAATCACTGCAGGGGATGCCGAGCGTGGCCGCGCTGGCGAGGCTCGCGTCCCCCTACACCGGCCGGCCGGTGTACATCTGCGGGCCCGGGCCCTTCATGAACGCGGCCCGCGAAGCGCTGGAATCGCTGAAAGTGCCTGCGGCGCAAGTGCATGTCGAGGTGTTCAAGTCGCTGGACTCCGACCCGTTCGCGGCGGTGAAGATCGACGACACCGCCCCGGGCGACGCGCCGCCGGCCACCGCGGTGGTGCAGCTCGATGGCGAAACCCACACCGTGTCGTGGCCGCGCAACGCCAAGCTGCTCGACGTCCTGCTGGCCAAGGGCCTGGACGCGCCGTTCTCCTGCCGCGAGGGCCACTGCGGCGCGTGCGCGTGCACCTTGCGCGGCGGCAAGGTCAGCATGGAGGTCAACGACGTGCTCGAGCAGCAGGACCTCGACGACGGCCTGATCCTGGCCTGTCAATCTCACCCGGAATCTGATTCGGTAGAAGTCACCTACGACGAATAGTCGCGGGGTTAGGTTCACCTTCAGGGTTGGCGAACCGAAAGGGGAGCAGCATGAAGCGACTGATCACCGGGTGTGCGGTCATCGGGTCGGCGTTGGCGTTGCTGCCCGCCCCGGCGGCCGGCGCGGCCAGCAACACCGCGACCACGCTGTTCCCGCTCGACGGGCCCAACCAGCTCGAAACGCGCACCATCCTGAACTGCTTCAAGGCCGACGGCCACTGCGACTTCACCGCCGGGGCGGACATGCTGACGCCCGACGGGGTGACAGGCTTCCCGAACGGCCTCTGGGCCCGACAGACCACCGAGATCCGGTCGTCGAACCGCCTGGCCTACCTGGACGCGCACGCCAACGGTGAGCACGAGCGGGTGATGAAGTCGATGGGGTCCGACGAGATCACCACGGTCTACTTCGGCGAGGGTCCGCCGGAGAAGTACCAGACGACCGGGCGCATCGACTCCACCGATTGGCAGACCGGTCAGCCCAAAACCGACAACAACGTCATCGTCTGCACCCACATCCAGGTGGTCTATCCCGGGGTCAACATCACCTCGCCCAGCACCTGCGCGCAGACCACGTTCTCCTAGCTGCCCCGTCGCCGAGATTGCGCCCAGGGTCGTGATTTCGGGCAATCCACGACCGTGGTGGCAATCTCGGCGAAGGTTCGGCGAAAGCCGTCAGCGGGGCAGGCCGAGGAGCCGCTCGGCGGCCACGGTGAGCAGGATCTGCTCGGTGCCGCCGGCGATGGTGAGGCAGCGGGTGTTGAGAAAGTCGTACACCGCGTGGTTGCGGACCAGCCCGCCGCCCTCGGAGACGTCCATCATGTATTCGGCCAGTGCCTGCCGATAGCGCACGCCGATGAGCTTGCGGACGCTGGACTGCGCCCCGGGGTCCTGCCCGCCGACGGCGAGCTGGGCGATCCGCTGGTCGAGCAGCGCGCCGGTCTGGGCGATGACGATCAACCGCCCGAGCCGGTCCTGCTGAGCGGCGTCGAGGTCGAGCTCGCCGAGCACCTTGAGCAGCTCCTCCATCGGATTGCCCAGCGCGGTGCCGGTGGCCATCGCGACCCGCTCGTTGGCCAGCGTGGTCCGGGCCAGCCGCCAGCCGTCGTTCACCGCGCCGACCACCAGCTCGTCGGGCACGAACACGTTGTCCAGGAAGACCTCGTTGAACAGCGAGTCACCGGTGATCTCACGCAGCGGGCGGATCTCGATGCCCGGCGAGCGCATGTCCACCAGGAAGTAGGTGATGCCCTTGTGCTTCGGGGCGTCGGGGTCGGTGCGCGCCAGGCACACGCCCCACCGGGCCTTGTGGGCCGCCGACGTCCACACCTTCTGCCCGGTGAGCAGCCAGCCGCCTTGGGAATCTGGTGCACGAACCGCCTTGGTGCGCAGCGACGCCAGGTCGGAGCCGGCTCCCGGCTCGGAAAACAGTTGGCACCAAAGGAATTCGCCGCGCAGGGTGCCCGGCACGAAGCGCTCGATCTGTTCCGGTGTGCCGTGCTCGAGGATGGTCGGCGCGGCCCACCAGCCGATCACCAAGTCCGGGCGCACCACGCCGGCGGCCGCCAGCTCCTGATCGATGAGCAATTGTTCGGCCGGTGACGCGCCGCGCCCGTGCGGCGCCGGCCAGTGCGGGGCCTGCAGCCCGGCCTCGGCGAGCGCCGCCTGCCGCTTCTCGACTGGCAGCGCGGCGATTTCGGCAACGGTTGCGGCGATCTCCGCGCGCTGGCCCTCGACATCGGTGAGATCGATTCCGAGGCGGCGCCGCACACCGCCCTGGGTCAGTTCGGTGACCCGGCGCAACCAGCGCTCGGCGCCGCCGAGGAACCGGCCGATCGCGTGCGCCCGCCGCAGGTACAGGTGCGCGTCGTGCTCCCAGG
>NZ_LZIX01000039.1:0-1151 GCF_001666955.1 Mycobacterium sp. E735
TTGCCGGCGATGACCAGGACGGTGTCGCCTTTACGGACCTTCATTTACAACACCTCCGGGGCGAGCGAGATGATCTTCATGAACCGCTTCTCACGCAGCTCGCGGCCGACGGGCCCGAAGATGCGGGTCCCGCGCGGGTCGTTGTCCGGCTTGATGATCACCGCGGCGTTCTCGTCGAACTTGATGTAGCTGCCGTCCGGGCGGCGACGCTCCTTGACCGTGCGTACCACGACGGCCTTGACGACGTCCCCCCGCTTGACGTTGCCGCCGGGGATGGCGTCCTTCACGGTGGCGACGATGACATCACCGATGCCGGCGTAGCGTCGCGACGAACCACCGAGCACCCGGATGCACAAGATCTCCTTGGCGCCGGTGTTGTCGGCGACCTTCAGCCGCGATTCCTGCTGAATCACTCGATCTCCTGACCTGGTTGCGTGTGCACGGCAGGACGCAGGCCAAAGCCCACCAAAAAACCTGACATGCGCGGTCTTTGTCACCGAAGGGCACGCGGGGCCGATTCGCACCGGCCGAGGTCTGCCCAAGGCAACCCCTAGAGTCTAGGGGACGACCAGCTCAGAGCCAAATTCGCGGCCAGGACGGCCTCAGGGCCGGTTCGAGGGAGCGCCTTCCCCGATTCTGCGGATATCGCCGAGGTGGTGCACGCCCTCGTGCATCGCCTGGCGCACCAGCCAGCGGGCGGTGCGCCGCTCGCCCGGCAGCCGGGTCCCGGTGCGGTCCCAGTCCTGACCCTTGGCCCGCGCGACCTCGTCCAGGAAGCCCGCCACCGCGGCGGCCAGTTCGGCGAGCGTGGCGTCGATGTCGCAGTCGTTGTAGTGGAAGCGGCGCGCCCGCAGGTCGTTGAGCATCGGCTCCCAGGCGGGCTGGTCTTCGGTGCGGACGCGGTGCAGCCGGATGGTGAAGCTGACGTAGACGTCGCGCAGGTGGCAGAGGTATTCGGCGACCGACCACACGTCGGGGCCGGGCCGGACCCGTCGCTTCTCGCGCGGGATCGCCGACACGGCCTTTCGGGCGGCGTCCGGCAGGCCGGCGATCACGCCGGTGGCGTCATCGAGCCGAGTCTCCGAATAGCTCATCCCGCAGGCGGCGCAGACATGGTCCTCGCCGGCCAGCGGGGGCAGCGACGCGGGCAT
>NZ_LZIX01000040.1:0-15038 GCF_001666955.1 Mycobacterium sp. E735
CAAGCCCTCCTTCTACACCGGTCGCGGCACATTCTCGTTGCGGCTCAGCGAGATTCGCGCCGTCGGCGTCGGCGAGCGAGTACAGCGCGAACCGTCCCTCGGTGCGGCGATCGCCGTCGGCGACACCGCCCTCGGCCGGGCCGGGCGCCTCGACCGCGTCGGGCAGGTCCTCGTCGAAGGTCGCCCATTCCGGCTGCTCGTCCTTCGGCGGAAAGATGTTCTCCAGGGTGCTGTCGCCCTTGATCGCCAGCTCGGCGAGGTTCTGCTGAAATCGCATCACAAGGTGCGCCGCCTGACTGGCCAAGGTCATGGGGTACATCAGGATGGTTTTCGGCAGCTTCATGGTCTCCTCGACGGCGACTGTCGCCGCGCCGACCAGTAGCCGAACTCCATACGGTGCAGTAGCCATGGGTCCAAGATTGCCTTAAGCGACCGCTAACTCCAAGCCCGCCGGCGCGAGCTGGCAAGCCCGTGCCGGCAGAACGTACCCTGGTGTCATGCCGCCGACTGTTGACATGGGGATTCCCGGCGCGTCCAGCTCGGTAGCCAGCGATCCGGCCCGCAAGCGAGTGCTTCTGGCCGAGCCGCGTGGTTACTGCGCGGGCGTTGACCGGGCCGTTGAGACGGTCGAACGCGCGCTGGAAAAGCACGGCGCCCCGGTGTATGTGCGCCATGAGATCGTGCACAACCGGCACGTGGTGAACACGCTGGAGCAGGCCGGCGCCGTGTTCGTCGAGGAGACCGACGAGGTGCCCGAGGGGTCCATCGTGGTGTTCTCCGCGCACGGGGTCGCGCCGACGGTGTACGCCGCGGCCGCCGAACGCAACCTGCACACCATCGACGCCACGTGCCCGCTGGTGACCAAGGTGCACAACGAGGCCAGGCGATTCGCCCGCAATGACTACGACATCCTGCTGATCGGCCACGAGGGTCACGAGGAGGTCATCGGCACCTCTGGGGAAGCCCCCGACCACGTGCAGCTGGTGGACGGGGTGGCCGCCGTCGACAACGTGACGGTGCGCGACGAGAACAAGGTGGTCTGGCTCTCACAGACCACGCTGTCGGTCGACGAGACGATGGAAATCGTCGACCGGCTGCGGCAGCGGTTCCCGAAGCTGCAGGATCCGCCCAGCGACGACATTTGTTACGCGACGCAGAACCGGCAGGTCGCCGTCAAGGCGATGGCGCCGGAGTGCCAGCTGGTGATCGTCGTGGGGTCGCGGAATTCGTCGAACTCGGTGCGCCTGGTCGAGGTGGCGCTGGGCGGCGGCGCCGCGGCCGCCCACCTGGTCGACTGGGCCGACGACATCGACCCGGCTTGGCTGGAGGGGGTGACCACCGTGGGCGTGACCTCCGGTGCGTCGGTCCCCGAGGTCTTGGTGCGCGGCGTGCTGGAGCGGCTGGCCGATCACGGCTACGACGTGGTGCAGCCCGTTACGACGGCGCAGGAAACCCTGGTGTTCGCCCTACCGCGCGAGATCCGGTCACTGCTCTGACGTAGTCGGGCGCCGGATGGCGCTCAGCCGTCGTATTCCCAGGACTCCATCGGGGGTCGCTGAGGCCGGCCATACGCCCGTGAGCGATTCCGGCGGTCAGGGCGACGCTCCGCCGCGGGCTCGTCGCCCGCGTCGCGGTAGCGCACCTGCGAGATGGGATGATGCGTCCCGCCGTTGCCGTTCGGCGTGGGGCGGCGTCGCCTCGGCTCGTGCGCCGGCTCATACCGGTCGTAGCTGTCGAACCGGCCGAACTGCTCTCCGGACAGGTCGTAAGGATCCCCGAAACGGCTGCTCCGCGGTGCGGGCCGCTCGTAAGGCGGCTCGTAGGGCCGCTCGTAGGGGTTGCGCCGGGTGCGCGGCTCCCGGCGGCCTTCACGGGTCGACTGGCCACGCGGGTCCGGATCGGCCTCCGGCCGGGGGCGCCGGCGCGACCGGCGGGGAGGTTCTGCGGGGTCGTAGTCCCTGGCGGCCGCCGAGCCCTTCCGGCTGCGCCGCTCGCCCGGTTCGGCGGTCTCATCCAGCGGTTCCCGCGAGCGCCGGGAATGGGTTCGGGCGGAGCGGGTGGTGGACCGATCGCCGCGCGGCGTCCGGCGGGCCCGCGCCGAGGAACCGGCCCCGCGGCTGCGCCGCCCCTTGGCGGGCGCGGCCGCGTCGGCGTCGTGCTCCCCGGATTCGGGACGCAGAATCGCCTGCAATTTGGCGGCGAGGCCGCCGAGGACGGACTTGGAGTCGGCGGATTGCGCGTCGTCCGGGGCGGGCGCCTCCGCGGTCGGCCGCTGCGACATGCCGAAATACCATCTGACCAGCCCGATCAGCAGCACTACCCCGGCGGTTCCCAGCATCAGCGGGAACCGCTCGATGAGCGGATAGCCGCAGTTGATCAGCAGATCCTTGAGATGGCCGACCTTGGCGTCGTGGAACAGCCAGTACGCGCCCGGCACCGCGACGAAAAGTATCAACGGGGGCTGGATGATCGCGGTGAACAGCCCGTCCTGGCGCACCGCGAGCACCGCCGCCACGCAGCCGGCTATATAGAAGCCCGCGAAGACGTGCGTCAGCTCCTTGTGGCCGGAGTCGATTCCGTATCCGATCGCGGTGGCGGTGACGGCGAGGAGCAGGGCGGCATACCACGGCACACCTGGGATATTTGGGTGGATCGACCGGTGGGAGGCTTCCACCGTCGAGGTTGCCCGCTGTCCTGACACATGTTGACCGTACCGGCAATGGGGCGAAAGCCCCGTAAATACCTTGTAGCGATCCCGGGCGTGCCACGCCCCGGGGCCTGGGAGGCGCTCGAAAGGTCCACGGCAACCCGCGGGGTCGCCGACCCCTAGACTTGGGTCCCTGTGAGCCTGAGCCTGGGAATCGTGGGTCTGCCGAATGTCGGCAAATCGACTCTGTTCAACGCGCTGACCCGCAACGACGTGGTGGCGGCCAACTATCCGTTCGCCACGATCGAACCGAACGAGGGCGTCGTTCCGCTGCCCGATCCGCGGCTGGACAAACTGGCCGAGCTGTTCGGGTCCGAGCGCATCGTGCCGGCGCCTGTGACATTCGTCGACATCGCCGGCTTGGTCAAAGGCGCGTCCGAGGGGGCGGGCCTGGGCAACAAGTTCCTGGCCCACATCCGCGAATGCGACGCCATCTGCCAGGTGGTGCGGGTGTTCTCCGACGACGATGTGACCCACGTGGCCGGTGAGGTGGATCCCAGATCGGATATCGAGGTCGTCGAGACCGAGCTGATCCTGGCCGACATGCAGACGCTGGAGCGCGCCGTACCGCGGCTGGAGAAGGAAGCCCGCACCAGCAAGGACCGCAGGCCGGTGTACGACGCGGCCGTCGCCGCCCAGGAGACGCTGAACGCCGGCAAGACGCTGTTCGGCGCCGGGGCGGACACGTCGCTGCTGCGCGACCTGAACCTGTTGACCACCAAGCCTTTTCTGTACGTCTTCAACGCCGACGAGGCGGTGCTGACCGACGCGGCGCGGATCGCCGAGCTGCGCCAGCTGGTGGCTCCCGCCGACGCGGTGTTCCTGGACGCGGCCATCGAGGCCGAGCTGAATGAGCTCGACGACGAGTCGGCCGCCGAACTGCTGGAGTCCATCGGGCAGACCGAGCGCGGGCTCGACGCCCTGGCCCGCGCCGGCTTTCACACCCTTAAGCTGCAGACCTTCCTCACCGCGGGCCCAAAAGAGGCGCGGGCGTGGGTGATCCACCAGGGCGACACCGCGCCGAAGGCGGCCGGGGTGATCCACACCGACTTCGAAAAGGGCTTCATCAAGGCCGAGATCGTGTCCTACGACGACCTGATCGGCGCCGGCTCCATGGCGGCGGCCAAGGCGGCCGGCAAGGTCCGGATGGAAGGCAAGGACTACGTCATGGCAGATGGCGACGTGGTCGAATTCCGGTTCAACGTCTAGCGGGAACACTGGCGTCATGGGACGAACAGATACCGCCTCGGTGGTGATCGCTGCCCCACTGAATCAGGTGTATGCCGCGCTGGTGGAACCGCAGGCGCTCGTCGAATGGCTTCCGCCGCAAGGGATGTCCGGGAGGTTCGATCATTTCGACGCCCGCCCGGGCGGGTCTTACCGGATGAGGCTGACCTATGCCGAGCCGCCCGCGTCGGGCGGCAAGTCAAGCGACGACTCGGATGTCGTGGATGGTCGGTTCGTCGAGATCGTGCCTGGCGACCGGGTCGTGCAGGCCGTCGACTTCGAATCCGACGACCCCTCGTTCGCGGGGACGATGACCATGACGTGGGCGGTCACAGCGCTGAGCGCCGGCAGCACCCGTGTTGAAATCCGCGCCGACAATGTCCCGCCGGGCATTTCCGCTGAAGACCATCTTGAAGGACTGCGGTCGTCGTTGGCCAATCTCGCGGCCTATCTCACGTCGGGGACGTGAGTGGCGACGACGTCGTGTTGCCATTCCGCATGCACGATGCGACAGTCGAATCACGCGTCTCGGGGGCTTGACCGGAGGTCGGGATGGCAGTCGATCGGCAGACGGTGGATCTCACCGAGTACCCCGACCTGGTGGTGGTGTATCTCGGAATGAGGGTGCGGCGGCCCCGCGGACTGCTGCGGATGCTGGGCCTCGGTCCCCAGATTCGTCAGTCGTGGAAGCGGCAACCCGACGGCCTCTTGTTGCACGAAGACCTCGTCTGGTCATTCTTTCCCCCGCATCTTGGCATGCGGCAGTACTGGCGCGACCTGGACAGCCTGGAGCGGTGGACTCGCTCGGAGCCGCATCGGCAGTGGTGGCAACAGTTCCTGAAAGACTCCGGCGGCACCGGCTTCTGGCACGAGGCGTATCTGATGAGCGGCGGCATGGAGGCGATTTACGATGACACGCCCCAGCTCGGCATGGCGCGGTTCGCTCCAGTGAAACCGGCCCGGGGCGCACGGTTCTCGTCTCGGACGCGGGCAGGCCGGACCGATACGCCCGCCGCGACACCCGTCGTTCCGGAGGCCGACTATTACCGGGCGCAGGGCGACACGCTGCACTCGTAAACGGCTTCCGTCTGTAACGCCCAGGGGCACAACGTATCAGCGCGGCTTGAGCCGGAGGATCGGAATGTCGCGGCCCGCGGGCGCCGCTTTGTCCCGGTACTCGGCGTATCCCGAGTAGATCCGGTTAGCCAATTCGAATAAACGGGCGTATTCGTCGGGATCGGTGACCTGCCGCGCGGTGAAGCGCTCGCCGCCGAATTCGCAGTCCGGATGCGCCTTCAAGTTGTGGTACCACTGCGGGTGTTTGGTGCCGCCGAAGTTGGAGGCCAGCAGGATGACGTCGGGACCGTCATGGAAGTAGGTGAGTTGCACCTCGCGCTTCTGGCCGGACTTCGCGCCGGTGGTGACGAGCGGCGCGTTGATGATCGAGCCCATGTTGACCCGCCCTCCCGTGAGGCGGAACAGGTATGGATCGGTATGGCGTGCGATGTGGCGGGCCATGAACTGCCCCGCCCGCGAACGTCCGAAACGAACGCTCGCCCGATACAGCGGGCCCCGGCGCTTGTGCGGGTCCACGTACCTCAGCGGCATCTCCCGACCATACTGGGCTGAGCCGGGGCAAAGTTTGGGGCTTGCTTGGATTCCGCTCCGGGGAAATGCTCTAGGGATGGGTGAACGCGTGAGGTCGTGCGTCCGGCGGTTGGGGCAAAGCTTGATGGGCGGCACGTTGGTGTTGTCCGCGCTCGCGCTGGCCGGCGGCGTCGCACACGCGGCCCCGACCTCGCACTGGTGCCCGGGCACTGCCTGGGATCCGAGCTGGGGCACCGTTTACGACTGGGACTGGGGTACGTGCCACGACTGGCAGGGCCCGGCGGGCCAAAGTTTCCCGACGGGCGCGGGACCGTGGGGGCCGGCACCGATATGGGCGCCGCCGTCACCGCCCCCGCCGTCGTGGGCGCCCGGGGCCAAGCTGATGTGGAACCCGACCGGCCCGGGCAACTGGGGATTCTGGAACAACGGAATCTGGACCCCGGTCTAGTCGGGCCGCCCCGCCTGTCGGAGGTGCCTCGTAGCATGCCCTGGTCGCGTCACCGCAGCCAGGAGGGCTCATGAAATTCGTCTCGACCCGCATCATCACCGCCGACGTCGGCCGGCTCGTCGATTTCTACGAGGCGGTCACCGAGGTTCCCGCGGTGTGGGGCAACGAGCTTTTCGCCGAGATCCCGACGCCGGTTGGCACGCTGGCGATCGGCAGCGACAAGACCGTGCCGCTGTTTGGCGCCGGATCCGCCGAAGCCGCGGCCAACCGCAGCGCGATCGTGGAATTCCTGGTCGACGACGTCGACGCGCAATACGAGCGGCTGCGCGAACACGTGGGCGAGGTCGTGACCGAGCCGACCACCATGCCCTGGGGAAACCGCGCACTGCTGTTCCGGGACCCGGACGGGAACCTCGTCAACCTGTTCACCCCGGTCACCGACGAGGCTCGCGCCAAGTTCGGAATTTGACTGGCGCACAATTAAATTCGATGCGACGATAGCGACTGAGCCGATGGGGTGAGACAGTGTCGGCCCATGCGCACCGAACACCCGTGCGCGGGGTCCCCCGCGGCGTTATGGTTTAGCTCGTGGCCGTTGGGGACAGCCCCGAAACATCCGGAGAACTCGAACGCCAGGCCGAGGCGCTCGATAAGCGCGAGGAGGCGCTTGACGAGCGCGAGGCCGAAATCAGAAGGCGCGAGTGGCTGGCGGGTAGACGAGATCGGCTCGCCGACCAGCGAGACCGAATCGCGGACGATCGCGAGCGTCAAGCAGACGAGCGGGAGCGGCGCGCGGACGAACGCGAGGGCTCGGTGGAAGAGCGTGAGCGTGCCCGACGCGGGCGCTTGGCCGAACAGGCGATGCGCACGGATGCGACGGCCCGGCGAGAGCAAGCCGACGTCGACCGGGAGATGGCGCAAACCGAACGCGGGCCCGACTACACCTGAGGCCACGCGTTTGCTATAAGTGCGGCGGACGCCATTGTCCGCATTGCGAATGACGTAGGCCACAAATTTTGGCGAACAATAACCGTTATTGCTAGCGTCCCCGGCCATGGTAGTACTTGCAACTTTGATGTCATTGATTAATCAGGTTTCCGGGACGCCCTATATTCCGGGTGGCGATTCTCCCGCTGGGACGGATTGCTCAGGACTCGTTTCGTGGGTTGCCAACGCAGCATCCGACAGGCCAGTCTTCGGCAACCGGTTCAACACCGGAAACGAAGAAGCGGCGTTATTGGCGCGGGGTTTCCAGTACGGGACCGCCCCCAACGCCCTAGTGATCGGATGGAACGGCGGCCACACGGCCGCGACACTGCCGGACGGCACCCCAGTGGCCAGTGGTGAGCGCGGCGGCGTGCACATCGGTGGTGCTGGCGCCTACCAGGCCGGGTTCACGCACCACATGTTCCTGCCGATGCCGCCGGATGGGGAGGGCGCACTTCCCCCGCCGCCGGACGCGCCGCCCTCGCCGCCGGACGCGCCCTCGGCACCGCCGGAGGCGCCGCCGGTGTTGGTCGACGCCACGGCCCCCGCGCCGCCTCCGCCGCCGGCCCCGCCGGCGCCCGAATTGCCGCCGCCCGGCGATCCGGGAATTGCAAATCCCTAACGAATTGAATTCACGAAGGATTCGATTCGGCGCACAGATTATTTCCGTTGTACATATCCGCGGACTCCGATGGAGTGAAATAGCTCCGAACTCGCCGAGTTTGTGACCCAGGCCACTTCGCGGGCGGGTCGGAGCCGCCGAGGATTTGTGCGGAACACAGATGAAGCGCGCCCCGCCCGTCGATTAAGACGGCCGGGGCGCGCTTTGCTGGCGGTCCGGTGCCTCGGATGGATATGCTGGCGCTGCCCACCCGTATCGGGCGGGCGTAGCTTCTCCCAGCGAGCAAGGCGGATACCGGCCATGATCTTCATCGTCGTCAAGTTCGAGACCAAGCCCGAGTGGACGGACCGCTGGACGGATCTGGTCGCCCCGTTCACCGCCGCCACCCGCGCCGAGGACGGCAACCTGTGGTTCGAGTGGTCGCGCAGCCTGGACAAACCGGCCGAGTACGTCTTGGTGGAGGCGTTCCGTGACGACGAGGCGGGCGCCGTCCACGTCAACAGCGATCACTTCAAGCGGGCGATGCAAGAGCTGCCGCAGGCCCTCACGTCCACCCCGAAGATCATCAACCAGACGATCGACGCCACGGGATGGTCGGAACTGGGCGAGATGTCGGTCGGCTAGCCGACTTCGCCTACCGTCACGGTGATTTCGCCGCCCAGTCGGTAGCCCGGCGCCAGCGGAAGCGTGTCACCGCTCCAGAACTTGCCGGGGTCGAACCAGTTGGCGTCCTTGTCCGTGTTCAGCAATCCCATTTCCTCGTAGGTGATCGCCACCGTCTCCGCGCAGTAGGCCGTGGAAATGCTCATCTTGCGTTCCTCCCGGCGGCGCCGGGTCTGCTCGCGAACCTTGCTGTCCACCAGCGGGATTCCCCGCACCCAGTCGTTGACGGTCGGAAGCCGGCCGCGGAACCAGCGACCGGTCAGCCGTGCGGTGGTGGGAAAGGCGGTGCCGTCCATTCGCGCGATCACCCGCAGCAGCTTGTTCTCCTGGTCACGGGTGGGGTTGGGCGTCAGCTGGCGCAGCCAGCACCGCTGCTGGTACCGCTGCGTCCACTGCAGGACGGCCTGGCGCAGATCGTTGAGTTGCACGCCCCGGTGGTTGGTGCCCGTCCACATGTCGACGAGCTTGTCGCCCAACTCGGCGTGCCAGATCAACGGCGGCAGATCGTCGATGGCCACCGTCATGCCGACGTGGTTCACCGGTGCGTTCGTCAGGGTCTGAATCGCGCGGTCGGGCCGTGAGCGGCCGCGAAACAACCAAAGATCGCCGGTGCGAGTCTCGTTCAGGGCCTCATCGAGGGTCAGCGTCATGAGCGTGTCGATGCCTGTGTCCGGTTGCAAGAGCACACAAGTTAAACACAGCCCGAATACGCTGTGTTCATGCGCAGACTGTGGAAGTGGGTCGGGCTGGCCGGCGTCGCCGGTGTCGTCGCCGGGGGCGCACTGGTGGCTCGCGACCAACGCAAACGACGCGCCTACACCGCCGACGAGGTCCGGTCCCGCCTGCATCAACGGCTGGCCGAGTACGACGGGGAGGGCTTTCAGTCCAGATCGGGATCGGCGGGGGCCTCCACGGCGAACAACGAATAGGTCCCCGAGAAGCCCTTCAGCTCGACCTCGCGGCCCTTGCCGAATTGGATGTCGTCGCAGTCGGAAAGGGCATCCCGCACCGGTTGGCTCACCAAGATCTCGCCGCCGGCGGCCTGGGCCGCCACCCGCGCCGCCATCGCGACGTTGCGGCCGAACAGATCATCACCGCGGCGCACCGACCGGCCCATGTGGATACCGATCCGAACGCGGATCTCGTCGTGCCGCTTGCGTTTTGCGTCCTTGCGCAGCGCGCGCTGCAGGTCGATGCCGCACCGCACCGCCTGGTCGGCGCGGGAAAAGGCGACCATGAAGCCGTCGCCCTGGCTCTTGACCACGTGACCGGACCGGCGCTGCACCAGGTCCGACACCAGCTTGTCGTGTGCGCCAATGAGTTTGACCCAGGCGCGGTCACCGATCCGCTCGTTGAGCGCGGTCGATTCCTCGATGTCGGAGAACAGGATCACCACCCGGCCGTCCGGGGTGACCCTCGCCAGGTCGGGGCGTTCCACCTCCGCCCAGTCCGCGAGATCCTCGATCGAACCGCGTACGGCGGCCCCGAAGCCCTCCTTGCGTACCACGTTGGCGGTGTTCCACACGGTCTTGAGGGCCTCGCGCCCACCCGACAACAGCCAGCTGCGGGT
Source organism: Mycobacterium sp. E735 (assembly GCF_001666955.1). Lineage (NCBI taxonomy): Bacteria > Bacillati > Actinomycetota > Actinomycetes > Mycobacteriales > Mycobacteriaceae > Mycobacterium > Mycobacterium sp. E735. The sequence goes on from NZ_LZIX01000040.1 coordinate 9,833, forward strand.
GTCGGTCCGGTGCCGCAATTCGTCGATCTCCTGGCGGCTGCGCACCAGCAACCGCGAAAGCACGGCGAGCGCGACGGCTTCGATCACGGCGATGCCGGCCAAGACGTAGACCGCGATATGCAGCGCATCACCCACGCAAGCATCCTGCCAAGGCCCCGATGGCTTGCGGTTGTCGGGCCTGTGTGCGGTGTCTAGTGTTAGGTCCGACCGCCGCGGGTAGTGAGTCTCTAGAGCCAACGACTTCGGAGGTGCGGGCTTGGCTGACGGCGGGGACAACTCTTCGAACAAGCTGGTGATCTTCGGCATCACCGGCGATCTGGCGCGCAAGATGACCTACCGCGCCTTGTACCGCCTCGAGGCCCGCAAGTTGCTCGACGTCCCGATCGTCGGCGTGGCCAGCGACGACATGCCGCTCGAGAAGCTGGTCGAGCGCGCCCGCGAGGCCGTCAAGGCCTCCGGCGAGAAGTTCGACGACGCGGTCTTCGACCGGCTCGCCGCCCGGCTGTCCTATCTGCACGGCGATGTCACCGATGAAGAGCTGTACGGCCGGCTCGCGAAGAAGATCGGCAAGGATTGCCGCCCGCTGTACTACCTGGAAATGCCGCCGTCCCTGTTCGCGCCGATCGTCGAAAACCTCGCCAAGGCCGACCTGCTGGAATGCAGCCGCGTCGCGGTGGAAAAGCCGTTCGGCCATGACCTGGCCTCGGCGCGCGACCTCAACGCCCGGCTGCGTGCGGTGCTCGACGAGGACCAGATCCTGCGGGTGGACCACTTCCTGGGGAAGCAGCCCGTCGAAGAGCTGCAATACCTGCGCTTCGCGAACAACGCCCTGGCCAAGCTGTGGGACCGCGACAGCATTTCCGAAATCCACATCACCATGGCCGAGGATTTCGGCATCGAGGACCGCGGCAAGTTCTACGACGCGGTGGGCACGCTGCGCGACGTCGTGCAGAACCATCTGCTGCAGGTGCTCGCGCTGGTCGCGATGGAGCCCCCGGTCGGTCCCAGCGCCGACGACCTGAACGACAAGAAGGCCGAGGTGTTCCGGGCGATGCCGGCCCTGGATCCCGAGCGGTGCGTGCGCGGCCAGTACCGCGGCTACACCGACGTCGACGGGGTGGCCAAGGATTCGCAGACCGAGACCTACATCGCGCTGCGGACCGAGATCGACAACTGGCGCTGGGCCGGTGTGCCGATCTTCCTGCGCGCCGGAAAAGCACTGCCCGAGAAGGTGACCGAGGTGCGGATGTTCCTCCACCACGTTCCGGGATTCTCGTTTCTGCCGAACCGCCGGCCACCCGAGCCCAACCAGATCGTGCTGCGCATCGATCCCGATCCCGGGATGCGGTTGCAGTTGTCGGCCCAAGTCGGCGACGGCTGGCACGACGTGCACCTGGACTCGTCGTTCGCCGAGGATCTCGGGGAAGCCGTGCGGCCCTACGAACGGCTCCTCTACGCCGCGCTCACCGGGGACCGGCAGCTCTTCGCGCGGGAAGACGCGATCGAGGAGACGTGGCGGATCGTGCAGCCCGTGCTGGACAAGCCGAGCCGCATCCACCACTACGAGCAGGGCTCGTGGGGGCCCGAGGCCGCGCAGTCGCTGCTCCACGGTCATCGCAGCTGGCAGGAGCCGTGGCTGCCCAAGCGCACGTCGTCACAGTAAGGAGATCGGGAAGAGATGCAGCTCGGGATGATCGGACTGGGCCGGATGGGCGCCAACATCGTCCGCCGCGTCGCCACGGATGGACACGAATGCGTGGTCTACGACCACAACCCCGACGCGGTCAAGGCGATGGCGGGGGAGGAGAGGACCACCGGTGTGTCGTCGCTGCGGGAGCTCGCCGAGAAGCTGACCGCTCCGCGGGTCGTCTGGGTGATGGTGCCGGCGGGCACGATCACGACGGGGGTCATCGAGGAGCTGGCCAAGACGCTGGAGTCCGGCGACATCGTCATCGACGGCGGCAACTCGTACTACCGTGACGACATCAGCCACGCAAAAACCTTGTCCGAGAACGGAATTCACCTGCTCGACTGCGGCACCAGCGGTGGCGTTTGGGGCAGGGAACGCGGCTATTGCCTGATGATCGGCGGTGACGACGAGGCCTTTCTGCACGCCGAGCCGATCTTCGCCAGCGTCGCGCCCGGGGTGGACGCGGCGCCGCGCACGCCGGGCCGCGACGGCGAAGTCGACCGATCGGAAAAGGGTTACCTGCACTGTGGGCCGTCCGGCGCCGGGCACTTCGTCAAGATGGTGCACAACGGCATCGAGTACGGCATGATGGCCTCGCTCGCAGAGGGGCTCAACATCCTGCGCAACGCCGACATCGGCAAGCAGGTGCAGGAGGGTGACGCCGAAACGGCGCCGCTGTCGAATCCCGAGTTCTACCAATACGACTTCGACATCCCCGAGGTTGCCGAGGTGTGGCGCAGGGGCAGCGTGATCGGCTCCTGGCTGCTCGACCTGACCGCGATCGCGCTGCACGATTCGCCCGACCTCAAGGAGTTCTCCGGGCGCGTGTCCGACTCCGGCGAGGGCCGCTGGACCGCGATCGCGGCGATCGACGAGGGGGTCCCTTCGCCGGTCCTCACGACCGCGCTGCAGTCGCGCTTCGCCTCGCGGTCACTCGATGACTTCGCCAATAAGGCGTTGTCGGCGATGCGCAAGCAGTTCGGCGGGCACGCCGAGAAGCCGGCCAACTAGGGGCGGGTCGCCACAGTCGGACTCAGTGGCGATCGCGAGGGCGGCGTAGCCGGGCGATGCGGGTCGCCACCGTCGGATTTAGTGGCGATCGCGAGGGCGGCGTAGCCGGGCGATGCGGGTCGCCACCGTCGGACTCAGTGGCGATCGCGAGGGCGGCCTAGCCGGGCGATGCGGGTCGCCACCGTCGGACTCAGTGGCGTTTGACGAACTTCACCACGGCGTCGCTGAACGCATCGTTGTCGTCACCGGCCGCGGTGTGCCCGGCTTTGGGCAGCTCGACGAACTCCGCGCGGGGCACTGTGGCCAGAAAGTGCCGAACGCCCTCGGGGCTCACGACGTCGGACAGCTTCCCGCGGATCAGCAGCACCGGAATCGACAGGCTCTTCGCGGCCTGCTCGAACTTCTCCGTCCGCAACTCGGGATCGTCGCCCGGCTTGGTCATGAACGCCGGATCCCAGTGCCAGTACCAGCGGCCGTCGCGGAGGCGCAGGTTCTTCTTCAACCCCTCGGGGCTGCGGGGCTTGTCCCGATACGGCAGGTAGGCGGCGACGGCGTCGGCGGCCTCCTCCAGCGAGTCGAAACCGTCGAGGCCGCTGATCATGAAATCGCGAATGCGGGCGCTGCCGCCCTTCTCGAATCGCGGCACCACGTCGACGAGGACCAGTCGGGTCACGTTTGCCGGCCCGGCCCGGTGGGCGGCGAGGATGCCGGTCAGCCCGCCCATGCTCGCCCCGATGATCATCACCGGCCGGCCGATCGCCTCGATCACCCGGAGGACGTCGGCGGTCAGGGTGTCGACGTCGTAGTCGGCGTTGGGCGCGCGATCACTGTCACCGTGTCCCCGGCTGTCGAGCGCCACGACGTGCAGGCCCTCGTCGGCCAGGATTTGACCGGTGTTTTTCCACGAATGCCGGTTCTGGCCGCCACCGTGCAGCATCAGGACGCTGGGCCGGCCCGCGCCGTCGGTCCCGCGATTCCATTCGTCGGCGACCAGGGTGATCCCGCCGGCACCGGAAAACTCGACCGTCTCGGGGGTGCTGGTGACGGTGCTCATGCGACCTGACGTTACATAGCGCGTATATGCACCGTTCGCCGGGTCGACGGCGCGATGAGTTTCCGCACCGGCCGGGGTCTATCAGGAAGACACCAACGAGCCAACAAGGAGGGCGCCGCCCATGCCATCGATCACCCCGTCGCTGTGGTTCGACCACAACTTGGAGGACGCGGCCAGGTTCTACACCTCGGTCTTCCCGAACTCCCACATCGAGGGCTTCAATCGGACCACCGAGGCCGGACCCGGCGAGCCGGGCACCGTCCTGTCCGGCAGCTTCGTGCTGGACGGCACCCGCTTCATCGGGATCAACGGCGGCCCGCACTTCCGGTTCAGCGAGGCGGTGTCCTTCACGATCCACTGCAAGGACCAGGACGAGGTCGACTACTACTGGGAACGGCTGACCGACGGCGGCGAGGAGTCGCAATGCGGCTGGTGCAAAGACCGCTTCGGCCTGAGCTGGCAGATCGTGCCGGACCGGCTTTATGAGTTGATCGGTGGTCCCGACCGGGCGCGCGCGGCGGCGGCCACGCAGGCGATGTATGGCATGCGCAAGATCGTCATCGCCGATTTGGACCGAGCCGCCGCGGAGGTATAGCCAAAATCCCTGTCGCAGCTGCAATTTGACCGCTTGGGGCATGCGGTCGGTGCGGCGTGGACCCACACGCGTTAGGTTGGTCCGTGCGGACGCGCCGAGCAGGGAGTGAACATGGGTGAACCTGGCTGGATCGACGTGCCGACCCCCGCCGGGAACCTGAAGGCACTCACCTGGGGGCCCCGTGACGCCCCCCTCGCGTTGTGCCTGCATGGTTTCCCCGACACGCCCTACGGATTTCGCAAGGTCGCTCCCCGGCTCGTGGAGGCGGGCTGGCGGGTGGTGGCACCGTTCATGCGCGGGTACGCCCCGTCCTCGATCCCGGCCGACGGCAGCTATCACGTGGGCGCGATGATGGACGACGCCCTGCGGGCCCGCGCGGCCGCCGGCGGCACCGACGCCGACGTGGTGATCGGCCACGATTGGGGCGCGATCGCCACCACCGGGCTGGCCGCCATGCCCGACAGCCCCTTCGCCAAGGCCGTGATCATGTCCGTGCCGCCGTCGGCGGCCTTCCGCCGCAAGGCCGGCGCCGGCGAGCGTGCCCGGCTGGTCGCACACCTGGCGCGCCAGCTGTTGCGCAGCTGGTACATCATGTACTTCCAATTGCCATGGCTGCCAGAGCGTTCCGAATCTTGGGTGCTGCCGCTGCTGTGGCGTCGATGGTCGCCGGGATACCGCGCTGACGAGGATTTGCGTCACGTCGACGCGGCAATCGGAACGCCGGAAAGCTGGCGCGCGGCGCTGGGGCCCTACCGCGCCACGATCCGCAACACCCGCCCGCCCGCGCGGTATGCCGAGCTGAACGAGCTGTGGACCGAAGGGCCCGTATGGCCGTGCCTGTACCTGCATGGTCGCG